>NZ_JBEXUP010000038.1:0-65105 GCF_040614375.1 Nonomuraea sp. NPDC005983 | reverse complement strand
CACCCTACTGCCCCCCACCCACGGTCTGCCGCTGCGCGCCCGGAGACGTCGCCCTGGCGGTTTCCGCCCGGCCACCGGCGTCACGGGGCCATCGCCGCGGCCGCGGCGATCGTCCATACCGGCCCGCTGGCCCGCCGTACCAGAGAGTCGTCGTCATTCAAGCCGCCGTTCCGTGGCGCGTTAATCACATCGATAACGGATCAAAAGGCGTCGCACCTAGCATCGCCCGGTACATAGCAGTTTCGAACGAGGGGGATCTGGAATGCGACTACACACGAAGATCGCGATGGTGGCCGGCGGGCTGGCGCTGATCGGCACGAGCCTGCTGGTGACGGCTCCGGCGCAGGCCCAGGGCAACCCGCCGTGCTACGCCAAGAGCGGGCACCTGTACTGCGGGAACAAGACCGGGGTGAGCCTGTGGCGCAGCCCGCGCTACAGCGACCACGACCAGGATGCCGTGGACACGCTGAAGTCGAACCCCAGCTACTTCCAGTGCTACGTCTCCGGGCAGAAGCACGGAGGCGGGAACAACATCTGGTACAAGACGTACGGCGACGTCAGCGGGCGCACCGGCTACGTCGCGGCCGAGAACGTCTACACCTGGAAGGACCCGTTCCCGGGCGTCAGCCACTGCTAGTGCTGCGTTCCTCAATGCGTGTGGGATTGCCTCTGGCCAGGAGCTCTGGGCGGGGGCATCCTGCACGGCAGGAGGGTTCCGTCAGGCCGAAGCTGCTCATCGCGCGGGCTGCGCGCGATGAGCAGGAAAGAACGCAATGTCCGACGGCTGGCCAATGCCGGCCCGCTCCACGTTCGCCGACAACTGGCGGCACGCCAACCGTGGGCCTCGAAGATCTACACCCACGCACCCATGCCGGGCCACCGGCGCGGCGACGGCATCTCCCATCGGCTGAGCCGGTCCCCGCATCAGGTGGGCCGGTCCGTGCAGATCGTGAGCGGCGGCTGCGGGTAGGCCAGCACGATCGGGCGGGCAAGGTCGTTGCGTACCGGGTGGACGGTCATCCGCCCTCGCATCGGGGACGTCGCCTGTGTCGAGCGTCGCGACTGAGTGCCCGCCAGTCGTCCGAACGGCGCGAACGTGCCAGGGCTCTCGTTGGACACCGCCTGTCCTCACGACGCCCGAGAGATCGAACTCGGCGCGCGGAGGGTGATTCAGTGCTATTTCAGTGTCCTTTTCAGCGGGCACCGTGATCATTTTTCGGGCTAGACGCCGGCGAGCGTCAGTTCTCGCCTGCCTTCGTGTGCGCACGTAGCCATGACGCCATCTCCCACGCCGCCTGGTCGATGACACTGTCGTCACCCGTCAGTTCCAGCAGGACGCTCCTCACCCGGATGACCTGCTCGGCCGATGGGCGACTTGAGCACCTCGTCAGGACCGTACCCGGGCACCCCGTCCAGCAGGTCGTCGTCCGCGCGTCGGCACCTGGCCGTCCTGGCTCGGACGACCGGCTCGAACCCACCCACGATCCGAGCGCAGCAGCCCACATCCTGTGCCGGTCAGGACGATCAACATCGCAGCCAGAACAAGCTTCGACATGGTCACTGGTAGTCCGGCCTGAACCAGCGGGCCTTGTAGATCTTGGAGCCCGGCAGGGTGCGGGACGCGGTGCCGCCGAAGAACTCCACCGTGTCGGTGCACCAGGACGCGCCGCAGCCGCTCTTCGGCCGGGTCCTGAGAATCTGCCCGGTGCCCTGCTGGTCACCAACCGATTTGACGAGCCGCACATTCACCTTGTCTGCGTTCGCGTACTCGGTGGTGAAGGTACTCGTGGATTTTGCGTACTGGTAGACGGCGTCGTTCGTGGTGATCCACAGCCGGCCCTTGTCACCGAAGACCGGGGCCATGTCGTGGCCGCCCTTCATGCCGGGAAGCGCGACCCGCTGGGTCTCGGTCAGGGTCGGCTGTGCGGGCGTGCCGCCGACCTTGAGAGCCACCAGGTCCTTGTCGCCAAGCGCCCACAGGAGCTCATTGGCCGGGTCCCAGAGCACGCCATGACCGCCGGGCAGCTTGAACTCCGCGTACTTCTTCGAAGTCGAGCTCTGGGAGGCCGTGTAGACCCGCACCCAGCTCCCTTTGGTGGCCGCGGCGGCGACATTGCCGTCGGGGAGCAGTTCCACGGCGTGGGGCAGGATCCCGTCGCCTCCCGTGTCCACGGCCCACAGGCGATTGCCCGACGGGTAGGACGCCACACCGATGAACCCGCCGTCGTTCACCGCGAGGACCGACTTGCCTCCGGTCTGGCGTGGCCCGCCATAACGGAGCCGGGCGTCCGCGATCGCCCCCGAGCACAGCGTGCAGTCATCGAGCTCGGCCTCGGGGAATCCGTTCTTCGCGGACGGCTTCCACTTCCACTTCAGCGCCCCGGGATCCTTGGCCGGGTCCCACGACTTGTTCCGAGAGTCCAGCACCACGACCTGGCGAGCCTTCCCGTCGCCCACAACTACCCAGCCATAGGCATCCCCGCCGCTCACGGCCTGCGCCGGAGCGGTTATGCCAAGGGTGGCGACCAGGGCCGCGCCCGTCGTCGCGGACAGCCACTTGCCGTGTCCCATCGAATCTCCTTCATAATGCACGCGAACCGCATCCGCGCACAGACGCGCGAGGGCTCTGAACTCCATGCGGTGGATTTCGTCGATGCCGGAGACTAGAAGAGCTGGTTTTTGATTCGCTATCGATTCGATTCACCCGGGCCAGAGGCACCCGTGAGTGGCCGACACCGATCCAGTCGAACCAGATCCCAGCCACCTGTGAGGGGAAGACCGCAGAAGTGATCCTCGAATCCCTTGCCTGCCTGTTGCCGATGAGTTTCGAACGCAGGACACTGGATGGTTATCGGGGGATGTCATGACAATTCACATTGAGTTTCGAGTTCTTGGTCCGCTGGAGGTCGGTGTCCTGGGGCGCCCTGTCAGGTTGGGCGGGCTTCGGCAGCGTTCACTGCTGGCCGCGCTGTTGTTGGATGCCGGGCGGGTCGTGTCGGTCGATCGGCTGGCGGCCGCGGTCTGGGGGGAGCACCTGCCCGAATCGGTGCGCACCCAGATCCCGATCCATGTGCACGGGTTACGTAAGGCGTTCAAGGCCGCCGGCTGCGGCGTGCCAGTGATCGTCACTGAGCAGGCCGGTTATCGCCTGCGCACCGACGGCGTGTGGCTGGACATGCGCGAGGCGGAGGAACAGGCGGCAGCGGCCCGAAGGGCGGCCGCAGCTGGGAACAGCGAGCAGGCGGCGGCGATGCTGGGGCGGGTGCTCGGGCTGTGGCAGGGGCCGGTTCTGGCCGAGATCGACACCACCGAGATCGCCGCGGTGGCCCGCGGCCTGGAGGATGCCCGGCTGGGCATCGCAGAGGAGTGGGCCGAGGCGGAGTTGGCCTGTGGCCGTCCTCGCGAGGTGGTGGCACGGCTGGCAGGGCTGGTGGAGGATCATCCGCTGCGTGAGGGGCTGCGCGCGCAGCTGATGCTGGCGCTGTGGCACTCGGGACGGCAGGCCGACGCGCTGGAAAGCTACCAGCAGGGGCGCAAACATCTCCTGGACGAACTGGGCTTGGAACCGGGCAGAGGGCTGCGAGAGGTCCAGCAGGCGATCCTGGCCGGACCGCCCGCTGGCGACGCCACGCAACCGGAGGTTCCCGCGCTGCCTGCGCCGCGCCTTGGCGGGAACGCGGACGATGGGCCTCCTCCGGCGGGTTCAGGGCCAGTCGTGACGGTACGGCCGGCGCAGTTGCCGCCGGCGGTATCAGCGTTCGTGGGCCGGATGACGCAGATACGGATGCTGGATCGATTGCTGCGGCAGAACGGGCGACACCTGCCAATGGGCGTGATCAGCGGGGCGCCCGGGGTGGGCAAGACCGCGCTGGCCCTGCAGTGGGCTCATCAGGCGGCCGACCGGTTCCCTGATGGCCAGTTGTTCGCCAATCTTCGTGGCTATGACCTCG
Source organism: Nonomuraea sp. NPDC005983 (assembly GCF_040614375.1). NCBI lineage: Bacteria > Bacillati > Actinomycetota > Actinomycetes > Streptosporangiales > Streptosporangiaceae > Nonomuraea > Nonomuraea sp. NPDC005983. The sequence goes on along the minus strand of NZ_JBEXUP010000038.1, from coordinate 61,155 downwards.
ACAGAGAGTCGGCACAACCGGCGGCGGTGCTGGAACGGTTCCTGCGGGCGCTCGGAGTTGACGGGGCGGCGGTTCCGGCCGGGGTCGAGGAGCGGACCGCGTTGTTTCGCAGCCTCCTGGATGGCCGGCAGGTGCAGGTCGTACTGGACAACGCGGAATCGGCGGCACAGGTACGGCCACTGCTGCCGGCGACGCCAGGCTGTTGTGTGATCGTCACCTCCAGACGCCGGCTGGAAGGGTTGATGGTGGGCGGTGGTGCGCTGCCGGTACAGGTGGAGGTTCTGGCCGAGCAGGAGTCCGCCGAACTACTGGAGCGTGTGCTCGGAGCGGAGCGAGCGGCTGCCGAGCGGGAGGCGGCGGCGAAACTCGCCGCTCTGTGTGACGGGTCACCGCTGGCGCTGCGCATCGCGGCGGCGAAACTGGCCATGCGGCCGCAGTGGCCAGTCGCCGAAATGGCCGAGCGGCTGGCCGACGAGCGTAGCCGGTTGGACCAGCTCAGCCGAGGTGGGCTGGAGGTACGAGCCAGCATCGGGCTGTCCTACCGCGAACTGTCGACGCGGGCGGCCCTGGCGTTCCGGCGGCTGGGGCTGATGGACGCCCCAGGCGGATTCGCGCCCTGGCTGGTGGCGGCGCTGCTGGACACGACGGTGCACGACGGTGAGCGGCTACTGGAGGAGCTGGTCGATGCCCAACTGCTGCAGCCGCTCGGCAGAGACGGAGCCGGTCAACCGCGTTACCGGTTCCACGATCTGATCCGCCTGTTCGCCCGCGAACAGGCGGAGACCGCAGAGCCGCCTGACGCCAGGCTGGCCGTGCTGAGCCGGGCCTTCGGCGCGTTGCTCGGTCTGGCGGAGCAGGCCCGCGACCTGCGATACAGCCGCTACCCGATGGTGCCGCGCGGTGACACTCCGCGCTGGCTACCGGAAGACGCATCGCAGGCGGCGTTGATGAGTGACCCGCTGGCGTGGCTGGAGAGCGAGCGACTCAACCTCGTCTCCGCTGTGGCGCAGAGCGCTAAGTTGCGGCTGGCCGACCTGTGCCGCGACCTCGCGGCCAGCTTTGTGCACATGTTCGAGTCGCGGGCCTACTTCGACGACTGGCGGGCGGTCGCCACCCGGGCCCTCGAAGCCTGCCGCGCCGCCTCCCACCTGCCGGGCCAGGCCGCGATGCTGTTCTCCCTCGGCTCCCTGAACCTGAGCCAACGCCGGCTCCCCCAGGCCGCCGACCTACTGGAAACAGCTCTTGAGCTGTTCCAACGGTTTGGAGACGTGCCCAGCCAGGCCATCGTGCTCCGCCACCTCGGCACGGTTCATCTCTTCGAGGGAGACCTCGACAGGGGGAGACAGGAACTGGAACAGGCACTGACACTCTTCGAGCAGGTCGGCGACACCACCGGCCTGGCTCACGGCTTGGGCTTTCTCTCACACGTGCACATGCTGGAAGACCGGCTGGAGGAGGCCGCGCGGCTGCTGGATCGCGCGCTGACCATCAATCCAGGAAGCAAACAGACCGAGGCCCAGCTACTCAAACGCCTGGCCGAGGTCTACCGCCGCCAAGGCCGGCACGCCGAAGCGATCAGGAAGGGCGAGCACGCCCTGGCCCTCACCCTCGACCTGAACGACCTGGTCGGCCAGGCGTATGTGTTACATGCGCTGGGCGAGGCACAGCTCGACCTCGGAGAGATCGTCGAGGCCGGCTCCGCTCTGCACCAGGCGTTGCGCATCGCCCGCCGGGTGGGCGACAGGCTGATCGAGGGCCGGGTCCTGCTCGCTCTCGGCCACCTCAAAAGCGACGACAGCACCTTCCATCTCCAACAGGCTGCCGAGACCTTCGCAGCCATAGGAGCCGCGGGCTGGCACGACAAGGCCGTAAGGGCGGCTGCGCAGGTGAGCGTCTGAACATCGGCCGGGCCATCCTCCGTCGGACACCCCGCTAGAATGTTTGTCCCTAAAATGAGGGACGATGGGTAGTGGTGTGGATTTCCTGATTAGCCGATCAGCCGGTCAGCCAGTCGTCCTGGAAATCATGTCGACCGCAGCGTTGCTGAAGATCGCCGCCAGTCGAGTGGTTGTGGAACTGTCGATCGGCGTACCCACTACCAGCGGGGGCTCATAGTGGGGGGATCCAACCATCCGGAAGCTCGACGGACGAAAGAGAAGAGTACCCAGCCGGAGTCGGCCCCGGGTGTCCCGTCGCAGGTCGTCGCCCAGCTCACGGCACTCGCACGACCGATCCCGGCACAGCTGCCCGGCCCCATCGCGACGTTCACCGGCCGTGAGACAGACGTCGAGAGGCTGTGCACCCTACTGACCGATGGCTCCGAACGCGCGGTGGCCATCTCCGGACCGGCCGGCATCGGCAAGTCGGCTCTCGCTCTCCAGGTGGCCCACCGCATCTCCCACCGCTTCCCCGATGGACAGCTCTACGTCAACCTGCAGGGATCCACTCCCGATACGGACCCCCTGCCCACCGCGGAGGTGCTCGGCCGATTCCTGCGCTCCATGGGAGTCGCCACCCCGGCGATCCTGGGCGAGCAGGAGGAGGCCGTCGCGACCTTCCGCTCGCTGACACACGGGAAGCGCCTGCTGATCCTTTTGGACAATGCGGCGAGCGCCGAGCAGGTACGCCATCTGCTGCCCGGCAGTGCGACGTGCAGCGTGCTCATCACCAGCAGGCGGATGCTGAGCTCGATCGACGCCGCGAGCCATTCTCAGCTCCGAGGGCTGGCGCCAGATGAGGCCTGCGCGCTTCTCACCAGGCTCCTCGGCGCTGACCGGCTCGACCGCGAAGCCCAGGCGGTGGCCGAGGTCATACCACTGTGCGGCGAACTACCGCTGGCGCTGTCCATTGTCGCAGCGCGGCTGCTCGGGCGTCCGGACATGTCAGTTCGCGCCCTCGCCGACAGACTCGCCAGCGAGCAGCGGCGGCTGGCCGAGCTCGAAATCGACGACCAGGCGGTGCGCGCCAGTTTCATGGTCAGCTACGAGGATTTGGGTGATGGACCGGCGGCCCGGCTGTTCCGGTTGCTCGGCCTTCTAGACGGGCCGGATATCGGCGTTCCCGTCGCCGCAGCTCTCGCGGAGCTGCCGGAGCGGCGCACGGCCGCGCTTCTCGATCATTTGCTTGAGAGCCAGCTCGTGGTGTCCGATGTTCCCGGGCGATATCGCATGCACGACCTCCTGCGGTTGTTCGCCAAGGAACTTGCGATGAAACAGGAGAGCGAGAAAGCCCGAGCCCTCGCCGTCCGACGAGCTTTCCACTGTTATCTCGCCACGGCACGACGCGCGGCGCTGTCGGTCGAGCCGCTGATCGCCTGGCGGATCGACTTCGTCCCCGAGGTGCTCACCCATTCGGGGGTGCCGCTGGACTCCGTTGAGGCGGTCAAGGCATGGCTCGATATCGAGATCGAGAACCTTGTAGCCACCGCCCGGCAGGCCGTGACGAGTGCTGATCCGGCGATCGCGGCCTACCTGTCCGCATGCTTGAACACGCCGTTGGAACAGCGAGCGCGATGGCGCGAGCAACTGGCTCTGGGACACCTCGCTCTGGAGGTGGCGCGTTCCACCGGTGATCTCCGCCAGGCGGGGCTCGGCAACAATGATCTCGGTTGGGCACTGCACGCGTTGGGAAAGCCCGCAGAGGCTCTGGCGTCCTTCGATCGTGCTCTCGATGCCTGGAGGCCGATCGGCTATGACACCGGCCAAGCCTTGGCCCTGAACGGACGTGGTGCGGCTCTTCGTTCGTTGGGGCGCCACGAGGAGTCGCTTGTTGCCCTGGACCAGGCGAGCGCAATGTGGCACCGATTGGGCCATGCCCGGCATGAGGCGTCGTGCCTGACCGGCATCGGACTGACCCATCAACGACTCGGACGTTACAGCGAGGCGATCGCGGCTCACCGGAAGGCTCTGTCCCTGGCAAGAGAGTCGAATGCCAGGGTCACCGAGGTGATGGCGCTGGGCAACCTTGGTGAGGCACACAGACTGGCTGGGCAGGCGGATGAGGCGGTGACTTGCTTCCAGGAGGCCCTCCGGCTGGATCGGCAGCGCGGCTTGTCCGGCACCTATTGGGAGGCAGAGCATTTGTGGGGGCTCGGCCGGGCGACCAGTGACCGTGACTGCCTGAACAAGTCCGCGGCAATCCTCCACGAGCTGGGGCTGATCACTTACCACGAGGCCCGCGCGATCGAACTCGACCCGGTTCCCGACACCCCAGACGTCATCTCGCAGCAACTCTAGACGCAGCCGCACGGTCAACCGCCAGTTGTCCCGCATCCGCTGATCCACCGGTCCCTGCCGGGTGTAACTGACGATCACCACCAGGTTGCTCGCCCGGTAGACGACTCCAGTCTCGGCGGAGGTGCCCACCTGGCGTTCGAACGCGGTCGCGGTGTCGGCGAGACCGGGCACGTCACGTCTGGTGGCGAAGGTGTTCGACCGGGACCTGAACAGGTGCTTGCCAGGTGGCGGGCGACATGGTTCTCCCGCTTGGTCGCCTTGTCGACGTACGAGTAGGTGAACGCCTCCTCGCCGACCCCGGCCAGTGGTCGGGCGGCCGTGCTCGTCGCGCTGCGGAGCAGCGGAGACGGCTCGCGTAAAGCGAATCTATATCGCGCGTCCGTAGAGTGCCGCCACATGGTCAGGGCGATGGTCGCGGTGGTTGTTGTTGTGGGCTTGATGCTGGTGTCCGCCTGCTCGGGTGGCATGAGGTGGCCGGTGGATGAGGAGTCCACGCTCAAGCCGCTGGCGTTCGGCCAGCAGTTGTGGAACACCAGGAACATCGGGCTGGATGATGTCGACGGCGTCACGATCCATGACACCTCGGTGATCGTGGCCGGCCAGCGTCAATTCCGATCCACGCTCATCGTGCTGGATGCGAGGACGGGTCGCGTGATCTGGACGCTCGCGGAAGCCGACCCGCTGGCCGGGAGCGGCGGTGCGTACGCGTGGGGTGATGACGGCTTCTCGCCCAGCTCCGGCGGCCCTGTCGTCGTGGGCGACGACGGCGACTGGATGATGATCATCCCGTACCAGCACAGAAAGTCGGAGTACTCCGACGGCCCCAGTGAGGGGATCGCCGCGATGTCCGGCAAGGACGGCAGGTTCCGCTGGAAAACGCCGCTCAGCAGCTCCGAAGAGCACGTTCGAGTGGCGGCGGCCGACCAGAAAACGATCCTGGTGGGCACCGGTTCGGGCGACAGTGTGCGGACCATCGCCTTCGGTACGGCCGACGGCCGTAAGCTGTGGGAGCAGCCCGGGGTGCTGCCTCAATCGATCACCGCCGGCACCGTGCTCGGCGTCATTCCCGACGACGTGGCCGAACTGACCGGCACCCCCTGGAAATACAGCACCGAACAACCAGAGGGAACGGTCGTCGGCCTCGACCTCGCCACCGGCGCCAACCTGTGGTCCCTCAAGGACCGGCTGAAGAAGTCCGTCATCGAGGCCGCGACCAGTGGCATGGTCGCGGTCCGCGGGAGGCCGGTAAAGAGCACGGACGAATATTCCTACGCGACCCTGGCCCTCGATGCTCGGACCGGTCATGCGATCGGCAGCTTCGGCAAGTTCGCGCCATGCGCGGCCGATGGCGGGCAAATGATCGCCTGCAACGACGTTGGCGCGCTCATGACCCTGCGTGCCGGCGAGGACGCGTTCCGCCGTTCAGACGAGGGCGATGTGCTCCCTGAGAATTCGTTCACGTGGGATCTGGAAGGGGCCTGGCGGGGTTACATCTTCGGCAGCACCAAGGACAGGGACGACGTCGTGCGCACCTTCGCCGTCGACCGATCGGGCAACCGGCTGGGCGACACCCCGCAGGGCAAGCTCGCCGCAGGCTCCGACCACTACACCGTCTTCTGTGTGGGGGCCGGCGCGACGAGTTGCGGCGTGTACGGCATGGGCTCTCCCGCAGCCGCCGACCCGCAGCCCACAACGGCGGCTCCGGGCAAACCCGCCCCGATCACGTTCGACGCGGAACCGCTCTGGGAGGGGCGCAGCGACAATTCCTACTGGGGTCCTGCCATTGAAGTGGTCGACGACGCGCTACTTCAGAGTGGCCGGGACCAGGAGAGGACCGTCCGGGTGCTCGTCTCCGACGTGGAGACCGGCAAGAAGCGCTGGTCGGTCAGCGACGGCCAGCGACTCGCGGCTGACGGCACGCACGCGTCATTCGACTTGGTAGTCGACGTCAGTGTCCTTGGCGAAGGGAGCGCGAACGGCTGGTCGGTCCTCCTCGCCTACGAGAAAGGCGAGGAAAAGGGGGTGGCTGCTCTGTCTGGTGAGTCCGGCAAGCTGCTGTGGAAGATCCCGGTCACCAAGGCCAAGCGAAATTGGTTGACGCCCTCGATCACAGCCGACGACGAACTGATCCTGGTGAGCGCCTTCTCGCAGAAGGGCCGCAAAGTCACGCAACGAACGTTCGCCTACAGCACGAACACACGCCGCAAACTCTGGGAGGCCAGCGGCTTCACCGTCGTCATCGCCGGGGGCACCGGGCTGGCCTGGACCGGCTCCAAGCCGGAGGGGCCGACGACGGCGGTGGGTCTGGACGCCAAGACCGGCCAAAAGCGCTGGGACCTCGCCGGACGTTTCAAGACCTCACAACCCCGATATGCGCGGGACGATCTCGCGGTCGTCTCCGCCGATGACGCCATCATCGCGATCGATCCCGCGACAGGCCGCGAGCGTGCCGTACTCAACAAGAAGCCACGCATGTGTACAGGCGACGGCGAGTCGCTGATCGCGTGCACCGTCGGCGAGGAGGGCCGCACCAGGCTCGCGACCATCCAGCTCACCGACGGCGTAGTCCGAGTGAACAGCCCGTTGTTGCCCGAGTCGATCGAGGTCGACCATGTGTGGAAGGGCCGGATCTTCGCCCGGACCGTCGGCACCGACGTCCAATATGTCGTGCTCGATGCTTCGGGTGCGAGCCTGGGCCAGATCCCCGGCAAGGTACAAGACATCAACGATCACTATGTCGTCTTCGCACGAGACGATGACAACTTCACCGTCCACCGCCTCAGGTGAGCATCCGCGGGGTCGCGCGTCTCACGAGAGGAAGCGGCCGCACTGTCGGGGAGCCTCCTTCGTGAAGTCTGGACGTCCGTGTCGAGGGAATCGCGCCCGGCTCGCCCAGGACGGCGTGAACCTGTGGCACGGCCCGCAGGCCGCACACCGAGGTGGCCCTCGGTTTCTTCGAGCAGACCGTCGCGGACGCTGATCGGCAGTTTCCTGACCGGAGCCGACTCCAGGTCGGCGACGTTATTCGCGTGGCGCGGCCAGGCCGCGGGTAAAGCTCGCCGATCGCTCCGCTGTCCACCTGCAAGCCGTCGAACTACTCGACCGCGCGGCTCTACTGATGAGCGAGATCCGGCTCGATGGGTACGCCGTTAACTGGACACACCCTTTTCGGCAGGCGCAGGGGCCACCAAGGCGAGGTAGTCGCGGTGAAGGCGGCGGTGTCGGGCCCGCCGGAGGTTCCTCTGGCAGGGCCCGACACCGATGCGGCAGGGGCCAGTTGGGATGAAGCCCTCAAGAGGGCTTCGTCAACCCGCCTTGCTGGTGGGTGCGCAGGTGAAGTTCCGTGCGTCGCCGGTGTTGCCGTGGCCGGTGTAGCGGGCCACGAGCGGGTAGGCGCACAGGGGCCGGGACAGGGTCTCGGTGCCGGTGGCCGGGTCGGTGAGTGTGGCCGGGATGGACTGTGGCGCCTGTCCGTGCTCCACCCAGGCCACCGTCGCCGCCAGCGGGTCGGTGGGGGTCGGGCCGGCCGCGTTGGCGCAGTGGGCGGCGCCGGGGGCCAGGAACAGCCGGGCGAACGGATCCGTGCTCGCCTTACCACCCATCGCGCGCTGGACGCGCTGGTAGTACTGGATGGTGCCCCCGGAGGGGATCACCTGGTCGGCGAGCCCGTGCCAGATGAGGATCTTGCCGCCGTTGTCCCTGAAGGCGCTCAGGTCAGGGTCGTCGGTGGCGATGGCGGCCGAGAACTCCCGCACCGACTGCTCGAACATCCTGTCGAACTCGTCGAAGGTGAGGGTTGTCCAGTCCCACTTCGGATCCCGCTGCAGCCAGGTACCCAGCCAGCCCAGAGGGAGGAAGGACGGCGCCGGGGTGGTGACCCCGTTCGTGGTGGTGGTCGCGGCGAGCACGGCCGGCGAGGCACCGCGTTCGAGGCCGTACCACAGTGGTCGCCCGTCGGTGGTGACCGGGCCCTGCCAGATCTTGTTCATGACGGTCGCATCGGTGGCGGTGATGGTGCCGCAGGGGGTGCTCAGACCGATCAGCGTGTCGGCGTTCCAGTTGCAGCCTGCCGGGTCGGTGATGATGCCGTCGGTGACGCCGTCCCGAGGGTCGCAGGCTTTCACCACCGCCTCGGTGAACGCGTCCTGCTTGCAGGTCGGCAGCGCGTCATGCAGCTGGTTCATGACCAGGGCGGGCCAGATGCCGGCCGGGACCCAGCGCGTCCAGTTGATCGCCGGCGCGCCGGAGACGATGCCGTTGTAGTCGGCCGGGTACCGCTGCGCCTCCATCATGGCTTCCCGGCCGCCCGTCGAGCAGCCGTTGAAGTAGGAGTACCGGATCTTGCCGGAGTAGAAGGCCTGGGTCACAGCCTTGCCGGCGACGGTCATGTCGTGGATGCCGGCGGAGGCGAAGTCGTTGATCAGCGGCGTGTTGAGCTGACCGTCGGACGTCAGCGCCCAGTTGCCGGTGTACGCGTCGGCCGACGAGATCCCGCAGTCCGTGGCCGCTGACGCGTATCCGTTCTTGAGGGTCTCGGCAAGGGAGGCGCTGACGTACCCCGGTATCGGGGCATAGTAGATCCCGCAGAGGTAGCCGCCCCCGCCGAGGCCCTGGAATCGACCGTTCCACGTCGCGGGGAGCCAGACGGCGATATGGGCGGCGTTACCCGCGGAGTCGGTGTCCGTCATGTCCACAGCGCAGAAGCCGGGAAGCCCGGTGATCGGGGTGGTCGTCCCAGGCGGGGTGTAGCTGCCCGTGGTGACGGGGTTCGCGGAGTCCACCGTGACGTGGGACAGCCGCAGCGCGGACTGGAGATAACTGCTGCTGCACCGGGACATGGTCGAGTCGGGCGCAGCGGCACTGGCCGCGGCAGTGGTTGCCGGCAGTACGGCCGCCAGCAGCGCGACGAGCGCCAGACGGCCGGCCCAGGCCATGAGTCGGGTCCGGCGGCGCGGACCACGAACGGTATCCATTAGCTGATGTCCTTCATTGCGGTGATCGATGACAGCGGTGCCCTCTCCCCGGCCGAGACCCGCAGTTCTCTCGGCCGGGCGACGGGCATCCCGTCGATGACGAACTAGCGCTCCGGCTGGTAGTCGCCGCCTTGCAGTCGGGTGATGACGCCCATCCGGTTGGAGGCGTTGATGAGGGAGATGAGCATCACCAGGGCGGCGAGCTGCTCCTCGTCGAAGTGCTTGGCGGCATCGGCCCAGGCCTCGTCGGTGACACCCGTGGCCGCGTCGGCGATGCGGGTGCCCTGCTCGGTCAGCTCCAGCGCGGCCCGTTCGGCCTCGGTGAACACCGTGGCCTCCCGCCAGGCCGCGACCAGGTTGATGCGCACCGAGGCTTCCCCGGCGTGCGCCAGGTCTTTGGCGTGCATGTCAGTGCAGAAGCCGCAGCCGTTGATCTGACTGGCGCGGAGCATCACCAGGTCCTGGGTCGCTTTCGGCAGCGTGGCGCCATCGAGAAGCGCTTTGCTCGCCGAGGCGAAGTACTTCAGGGACTTTGCCGCCAGCGGGCTGACGGAGAGATTCAAACGGGGTTCGATGACGCACTCCTTGCGTTGTCGCCTGTTGCTCTGGACGGACACAAGATGCCGACGACCTGATCCTTGTGACAGCGGGGTTACGTGACGTCCGCCACATACGGCTGCCGCGTGGGCGTCACGTCATCGGGCAGTGGAGTCTCGGTGGCACGAAACGGCAGAGTCCGGCGTCTGGCGGCAGCGACGCCTCGGACGTCTCAGCGCCGGGGCCAAAGGAAGCGGCACATTAATGTGCCACGGTGTGACTGCTACGAGTCATCGTCCAGCGCGAAGCGCATGTACCGCGTCGCGGACTGGTGTACCGCTGCCTTTCCATTGGCAGGGACCACCCGCCCCCAGAACGCTCCGTAGATGCGTTCGAAGGTGAACGGTTCGATCAACGCGAGTGCGCGGCGGATGACGCGTGGTCGCTCTGGAATGAAGTTGGGGATGCTGTACATGAAGCTGACCCACCGCCGGTCCATCACCACCATGAAGATGTCGCCGCTGAACAGCGCGCCGCGTCCCTCGGGGTCATCGCTCCAGTGCAGCACGGTGCCGCCGGCGAAGTGCGTGCCCGCGTTGATCAGCGTCATGCCAGGCGCGATCTGGTGGGTGTCGCCCGTCCAGTACTCGATCAGCGGATGGGGCCGCCCGACCCAGTCACGGTCCGCGGCGTGGACGTACACCGGGGCGTCGAAGGCCCGGCCCCACTCGGTCATCACGCCGTAGAAGTGCGGATGGCTGACGGCGATCGCGCTGATCCCGCCCAGCTTCTCGATCTCTGCGGCAAGATCGTCATCGAGGTACCCCACGCAATCCCACAGCACGTTGCCGGACGGTGAACGGATCAGCAGCGCACGCTGGCCGACACCCACCGACGGCACCGCCCCGACCCCGAACACGCCGGGGCCCTCCTCATCGACCCGACCGCGATGCCCACCGGCGCGCAACTCGGCCAGCGTGGTCCACTGTTGGCCTTCCCAACCGACATACTGCCGCTCGTCCAGACAAATCGGGCAGTCGGCGCGTGGTGCCCCGTACTGCACACCGCAGGTACGGCAGATCGGAAGCTGTGCGCCGGTAACGGACATGACCGGCTTCGAAGACGACACCAGGGCTCTCTCCTTCAATGAAGCTCACCGCTTGACGATCGGTGAACGCTGGATCGCCAGGGCGAGGTTGTCGAACCGCTCGGCGATCTCGGCGCCGAGCTCGAGGGCCGGCAGGTCGAAGCGGGGTTCCATGGCTTCGTCCGCACTCCTGGATTCATGTACCGCTCGGCATCCTGGCGAACAAGAGACGCCGGCGATCCGATCCCTGTGACAGCGCGGTTATGTGACATGCGCCATAGAACGTCGATGCCGCAAAGCGGCTACCCGTTGACAGCGAACTCCAGCGACTACTACCGCGGAAAGGAGAGGGGCCCGAGCCGGCTGCCAGGGCGGGCCCCCTCCTTGCAGAGCTCGCGGTGTGTCACGAGATGGACCGGAGCCGGCCGTGGGACTGGCGCTGGAGTTGGTCGATGACCTCGGCCGTCTGGTCGTCGGCCGGGAGGAAGACGACGAGTTGTTGGGCCTCCGTGGGCAGTTCGAGCGTCTCACGAAGCAGTCGAAGCTGGTGCCCGGCCGGATGGTTGAGCCGGAGAACGCCACGTCGCGGCACCACATGACGCTTCAGGCGGCGGGTGAAGTCGGGCCCGGCGATGGGTGTGAGCTCCGCGGTGAGCCACTCGAGATTCTCGAGGGACGGCGCCTGCCACAGGTCGAAGGCCTGCTCGTCCGCGATGTCGTCCCAGTCGACGAAGAACGTCCGGGCGCGGGGGTCGGTGAACAGGTAGTGGTTGAGGTTCGGATGGGCGGCGTCGAGCAGTCCGGTTCCGCTGGTGACCAACCGGTAGCTGCTGGTGTGGGCGAGGACGTCGCCCAGCCGGTTGGTCACGATGGCGACGCCGGGTTCGAGGAGGCGGAGTGTCTGCAGGACAGACGGTCGCACGCGTCGGGACGGCGGCACGGGCCGGATGTGGACGGAGCATTCGTCGCCGGTGATCTTCGCGAGGTAGCGCAGGTGGTTGCGCTCCGAGGGGTCGAGGCGGAGCGCGTCGGCGAGGGCGTTGATCACCGCTGGCGATGGATTGCGGTCGCGGCCCTGCTCGATGCGGGTCAGGTATTCGACGCTGACGCCGGCGCACGTGGCGAGGTCCTGTCGGCGCAGACCCGGTGACCGGCGGCGGCCGCGGTCCGGCAGTCCAAGGGATTCCGGCTGGATGCTGTCGCGCTTGGCCCGGATGAAACTCCCCAATGGCGTCCCCACGTCAATAAGGTACCGGGCCGCCCGCTGATCGCGCAGTGCCTCATCGCGCAGTGCGGAGGGTGGCCCTTTGGGGGCTGGCCTGAGCACGGCCTGGTTGTCGGCGGCGGTGCGGCTTGATCGTGGTGTGCATGGAGAACACGTTGACGCGGCGTTCCGGTCAGGCGTTGCTGGTATGGGGGCTGCTTGTGGTGGCAGCGAACCTGCGAGCGAGTTTGACCGGCGTCGGGCCGTTGTTGGATCGCGTGCAGGCTGATCTGGGCTTGGCCCCGGCCGTGGCGGGCCTGCTGAACACACTGCCCTTGCTGGCGTTCGCGGCGGTGTCCCCGCTGGTGCCTCGACTGGCCGCGCGGTGGGGAGCCGACCAGCTCCTTGGGGGTGCGCTCGTGGTGCTGACGCTGGGGATCGCGCTCCGGTGGGTGCCGACGGCAGTCGGTCTGTTCGCGGGAACCGCGCTGATCGGGGCGGGCATCGCCGTGGGCAACGTGCTGCTGCCGAGCCTCATCAAGCGCGATTTCCCCACCAAGGTGGGACTGCTGACCAGCGCCTATGCCACCGTGATGGGCGGTGTCGCCGCAGTGGCGTCCGGGGTGGCGGTGCCGATCAGTGAGGTCACCCCCGGCGGTTGGTATACCGCGTTGGGTTGCTGGGTCGTGTTCGCGCTGGTGGCTGTCCTGCTGTGGCTTCCCCAGATGCGGGCTCCGCGGCGTGCCGCACAGGCGATTCGCGGACACCGGTTGCCGTGGGGTTCCAGGCTTGCGTGGGCGGTCACGGCGTTCATGGGATTGCAGTCGCTGGGCTTCTATGTCGTCGTGACGTGGTTGCCTCAGGTCTTCCAGGACAACGGCGTGAGCGCGGCCACGGCGGGATGGCTGCTGTTCCTGTTCCAGGCCGTCGCGGTGCTGACCAGCCTGGCGGTGCCCGGCGCGCTGCGGTGGGCGCGTGACCAGCGCGCGCTGGCGACGATCTGCTCGGCAGTCCTGCTCGTCGGCTACCTAGGACTTCTCGTGGCGCCGGGATCGGCGTTGCTGTGGAGTGTTGTCCTCGGGTTGGGCGGCGGAGCCTGCCTCGTGCTCGCGCTGGCCTTCATCAGCCTGCGCGCCCAGGACGCGACCGTGGCGAGCGCGTTGTCGGCGATGGCGCAGTCGATCGGTTACCTGCTGGCCGCCGCGGGGCCGGTGTTCTTCGGGCTGCTGCACACGGTGAGTTCCGGCTGGCAAGCACCGATCATGTTGATGTGCGTGGCCGCGGCCGGTCAGACGATCGTCGCACTGGTGGCTGGCTGGGGCACGGTGCGCTCAGCCGATGGCCAGGTGCCCGATCGCGTCCCCTCGCCTGGGCACTGATCCATCGCTCGGTGTCTCAGCGGCTTCCCGCGCACTCGCCCGCCTGACGGTCAGCGGCGGATGACCAGGTGGAAGTTGTAGCGGTCGGCACGGTAGAGGGACTCGGCTTCTTCCACCAGACGGCCGCGCGTGTCGACGCTGATGCGCATGGCGCGCAGCGCGGGGCTGCGGGCGGGGACGCCGAGCAATTCTGCCTGGAGCTTGGTCAGCACGGTCGCGGTCAGGTCCTGATCGGCGCCGGAGACCCGGGTGTTGTAGCGGGTCTCCATGACCCGGTACAGCGAGCCCTCAAGATCCTGGTCGAGAAGCTTGGGGAACAGACGCGCGGGCAGGTGCAGCGTCTCCAGGCACATCGGCAAGAAGTCGGCGAGCCTGATGCGGACGATGCGGTAGACCGGCGTGCCCTCCTCGATCTCCAGCGCGCGGGCCGTGGTGGCGGGCGCGGGCACCTCCTCAGCCGACAGGAGGCGTGAGCCTGGCTGCAGGCCGCGGGCCAGCATGTCCTCGCTGAAGGAGGTGAGCACTGGGTCCTTGGAGATGCGCTGCCGGGCGACGAACGTGCCCTTGCCGCGCACAGAGTAGACGCGGCCCTCCTCCGTCAGCAGCTGCAGTGCCTGCCGCACGGTGGCACGGCTGATGCCGTAGCGCTCAGCCAGCTCGCGCTCCTGCGGCAGCGCCTCGTCGGGCTGCAACAGGTCGATCTCGGCGACCAGCAGGCCCCGGACGTGTTGGTATTTGGGCAGTCTACTCATTCCCGCGCCAGGGTTCGTGGGACGGCCGCGACGAAGCGGCGCGTGATGTCGACCGGGTTGGTGATCGCGGTGCCGACCACGACAGCGAAGGCGCCCGCGGCGAAGGCGTCCGCCACGTGATCGGGCGACCAGATCCTCCCTTCGGCGACGACCGGCAGTGGTTGCGTTTCGGAGAGTGCGCGCACCAGCTCCAGGTCGGGCTCTTCCGGGTGATGATCACTGCCAGTGTATCCGGAGAGCGTGGTGGCGATGAGGTCGGCGCCGGAATCGGCCGCGAACAGGCCGGACTCAAGGCTGTCCACGTCGGCCATGACCGGGACGCCGAGCTCGTCGTGTACGCGCCTGATCAGCTCGGGAAGCGTCTCGCCGCCGGGGCGCGGGCGCTCGGTACCGTCGGCGGCGATGAGGTCGGCGCCCGCGCCGACCAGCGCGCGGGCGTCGTCGAAGGTCGGGGTGATGAAGACCGGGCGGCCTTCGCGGTGGATCTTCCTGATGCCGATCACGGGCAGGGCGCAGCGAGCCTTGATGGCGGCGATGTCGGCGACGCCTTCCGCCCTGATGCCGCGGGCGCCGCCGAGCTCGGCGGCCCTGGCCATGGCGGCCATGTGCGCCGGGGCGCGCAGGGGGTTGCCCTCTGGGGCCTGGCAGGAGACGACGACCGCGCCGCGCAGCTTATCGAGGATCACTTGTCTTCCTTCCGTGTGGCAGTCTCGACGAGGGGGCCGAAGCAGGCGACCGCGCCCATCACGGCGAGTGCGGACGCGCCATCCAGCGGGGCACCGCGCGGCGGGCGCACGTCGAGACCTGGCAGGGCGGCGGTGAACGGATCCAGCATCAGCCCGCCCGCAGAGAAGAGCGCGCCGGTCCATGACACCGGCGCCTTCTCGATTCCGGTACGGCGGAGCGCGGCCAGGGTGGACTCGGCGAGCAATCGGCCCGCCTCCATCCAGATCGCGGCGGCGATGTCGTCTCCCGCTCGGGCCGCCTCGGCCACGTCGACGGCGAACCCGGCGATCATGGCCCCCCTCGCAGGGTCGGCCGACAAGCGCGCGGGCAGCTCGCCCAGGTCGCCGTAGCGGCGTCCGGCCAGGTCCAGCAGCGCGCGTGACCCGCCGCGCCCGTCGGCGCAGCGGAAGGCCTCCTCCAGGCCGCGCCGCCCGATCCAGAACCCGCTGCCTGTGTCACCGAGGAGGTGCCCGAGTCCGTCCACCCTGGCAGAGGCGGCCTCTACGTCCGAGGCCAGCACGACTACCCCGGTGCCCGCTGCCACCACCGCCCCGGCTTGCTCGCCGAGCGCGCCCAGGTAGCCGGTTACGCAGTCGTCCGCGACGACGACGCGGCGCGTGCCGTACCGCGAAGACCATGCCCTGAGGATCTCGTCCGCGCAGGACGGCCGCCCGTGCACGCCGGTCACCCCCGCGGCGACGGTGCCGATACGCATGTCGCCCGCCATTGAGTCGACCAGCGGCGTCAACGCCCGCAGCAGGGCTTCACCAGGCGGCACGCCGAGCGGAAGCCCGGCCGCGGCTGCTTCGCGATCCCCGAGTCGCAGGCGGCAGCCCGACTGCCCGGCGTCGATGCTGAGCGTTGACTCCACTCGTGCCTCCTCTATTGACCGGTATCCGCGTGCCGATCTACGGTACTTCAGGTACGGACCTGAGAGAAAGTGGCCCGGACCTAGCAAGCCTCGGAGGGTGCCATGAACAAGACGCGGCCTGTGGTAGTGGCGGCGACCATCGCCGGTTGTCTGCTCGTGGCGGCCTGTGGCGGCGGCTCGTCCGCCCAGAGTGGTGGGAAGGTGAGCATCCGCTTCTCCTACCTGTGGACCGGCAAGGAAGCCGAGGCCATGGAGAAGGTCATCGCCGACTTCAACAAGAGCCAGAACAAGATCACGGTCACCGGGGTGTCGAACCCGGACCAGCAGGCCCAGCTCGCGGCGATGACCAGCACGAAAGGCACCTACGACATCTCCGACAGCTTCGGCTCCAACACCGGGGCATGGGCGTCCAAGGGCGTGCTCGAACCGCTCGACGAGTATGTTCAGGCCGACAAGTACGACCTGAGCGACTTCGTGGCACAGGCCATGGAGCAGGTCAAGTACGACGGCAAGCTGTACGCGACGCCGATCGCGATGCACTCCTTCATGCTTCTGTACAACAAGGACCTGCTGGAGGAGGCAGGGATCAAGGAGCCGCCGAAGACGGCGAACGAGCTCGCCGACGCGACCGCCAAGCTCACCACGAAGGACTCCGGCGGGCTCACCCGGCTCGGCTTCGGCTCCCCGACCGGTCAGGGCACCGACTACATCACGCTGGCCATGGCCTGGGGCGGCAACTGGTACAGCGGTGGCAAGCCAGCCCCGAACACCCCACAGAACGTCGCCGCCGTCGACTTCTACGTCAACAACGTCATCAAGAAGTACGGCGCCGCCGAGGTGCAGAAGTTCACCTCGGGCTTCGGCGAGTACCAGTCGCCGCAGAACCCCTTCTACCAGGGCAAGCTCGCCATGATGATCGACGGCGAGTGGCAGTCGGCCCTGATCCAGAGCGCCGCGCCCAAACTCAACTGGGGCGCGGCGCCCATCCCTTACCCCGATGACCACCCCGAGCTGGCCGGCGGCAGCCAGGCCACGGCGAGCATGCTGTATATCCCGAGGAACTCCCAGCACAAGAAGGAGGCCTGGGAGTTCATGAAATACCTGCTGTCACCACCGGCGATGGGCGCGTTCACCGAAGCGCTGACCAACCTGCCGGCCCGCACGAGCCTGCTCGAAGACCCGCGCTACGACAAGCTCCCCAACTTCACGATGTGGCTGGACCAGCTGAAGAGCAAGAACCTCAAGGCGCTGCCGAGCCTGCCGTCCTACACCCAGTACAACGCCGACCTGACCAGCGCCTTCGACGCCGTCAACCGGCTGGAGAAGTCGCCGGCCGACGCGCTCGCCGAGGTCGCCGGCAAGGTCCAGGGCTATGAGTGAGCGGCGCTCCGGCATCCTGTTCAGCTCGCCGTGGCTGGTCGGCCTGCTGGTGCTCACCGCCGGCCCGGTTCTGGCCTCGCTGTACTACAGCTTCACCGACTTCAACGTCTTCGAGAGCCCCGAGTGGGTGGGGCTGGGCAACTACGCCAAGCTGCTGGGCGACGACCGCTTCATGACGGCGTTATGGAACACGGTCTACCTCACCGTGTTCGGCGTGCCGCTCATGCTGGCGTTCGCGCTGCTGGTCGCGCTGGCGCTGAACTTCCCGGTGCGCGGCCAGCCGCTGTACCGCGCGATCGTCTACCTACCGGCGATCGTCCCGATCGTGACCGCGACCTACCTGTGGCGCTGGATGCTCAACGCCCAGTACGGCTACCTCAATCAGCTGCTCGACCTGCTGCACCTCCCGCAGCCCAACTGGCTGGACGACCCGCTGTGGACCAAGCCCGCCGTACTGCTGGTGGGATTCTGGGGGATCGGCTCCACGGCGGTCATCTACCTGGCGGCGCTCAAGCAGGTGCCACAGCAGCTCTACGAGGCGGCCGCTGTCGACGGGGCCAACGCGCGGAAGCGGTTCTGGCATGTGACATGGCCGGCGATCACGCCGGTGACCCTGTTCCAGCTGATCATGGGGATCATCACATCGCTGCAGATCTTCACCCAGCCGTACCTGCTGGCACAGCAGCGGCTCAACCCGGCGGCCGGCGGACCTGGCGACTCTCTGCTGACCTACACCATGTACCTGTACCAGAACGCGTTCTCCTTCCTGAAGATGGGCTACGCCTCGGCGATGGCGTGGGTGCTGTTCGCGGTCATCCTCGCGCTGACCGCGATCGTGCTGAAGACCTCCAAGCGGTGGGTGCACTATGGCCTCGACTAGCCGCCGCTACCTGGGAAAGCGCGCCGGGTATCACGCGATACTCGTCCTCATCGCCGTGGGGTTCCTCTTCCCTTTCGCGATCATGTTGTTCACCGCGTTCAAGGATCCACAGGACATCTTCCAGTCGCCGCAGCTGCTGCCCAGGACGTGGACGGTGGACAACTTCGGCGAGGCTGTCCGCTCGATGCCGTACCTGCGGTACGTGGGCAACACGCTCGTGCTGGTGGTGCTCAACATGCTCGGCACGCTGCTGTCGTGCCCTCTGGTGGCCTACGCGCTGGCCAAGCTGCGGTGGCGGGGGCGCGATGGAGTATTCCTCAGCGTGCTCGCCACCATGATGCTGCCACCGCAGATCACCTTCATCCCGCTCTACCTGCTGTGGAACGAGGTCGGCGCGGTCGGCACGTTCCTTCCGCTGGTCATCCCGCAGTTCCTCGGCACCGGGTTCTACATCTTCCTGCTGCGGCAGTTCTTCGCCGGAATCCCCGACTCGCTGCGGGAGGCAGCCCGCATCGACGGCGCCTCGGAGCTGCGGATCTACCTGCAGATCATGCTGCCGCTGGCCAAACCGGCGCTTGCCACCGTGGCCGTGTTCCAGTTCGTGGCCACCTGGACCGACTTCCTACTGCCGCTGATCTACCTCAACGACGACAGCAAGTACACCCTGTCCATCGGCCTCTACAGCTTCTTCGGCGAGCACGGCGTGCAGTGGGGGCCGCTCATGGCCGCCTGCGTCTTCTTCACCGCACCCGCCGTCATCGTCTTCATGATCATGCAGCGGTACTTCGTCAGAGGCATCGCCATCACCGGAATGAAATGAGGTCTACCTCCATGTCCTACCTCCCGATCACCGGCACGTTCCTCGATGAGGTCACCCACGACATCCCGTCGCAGAACTGGGGCCCCGCCGAATGGGCCCGCGAGTTCGACACCTTCGTGCAGACCGGTATCGACACCGTCATCATCATCCGCAGCGGCTACGGCGAGAAGCTGTCCGCGCCGTCGAAGGCGATCTCATCGCGGCGGCCCACACTGCCGGTGTACATCGACCTGGTGCGGCTCTTCCTCGACCTGGCGGCCGAGCGTGGCATCAAGCTGTTCTTCGGACTGTACGACTCCGGCTACCACTGGTATCGCAATGACTGGACCGTCGAGGTCGACATCAACAAGGCCTACCTGCACGAGATGTTCGAGAACTACGGGGACTCGCCCGCCTTCCAGGGGTGGTACCTGCCGCACGAGACCTCGGACTCGGGGCTGCGGATCATCGACATCAACACCGCGCTGGCCAAGGAGATCAAGTCGATCAGCGACCTGCCGATCCTGGCCTCACCGTACTTCCACGCTCGGTCTGACTACGCCGTCGACACCCGTACCGTGCCACGGACACCGGAGGAGCACGCACGCGCCTGGTCGGAGATCTTCGAGCGGTACGCCGGGCTGGTGGACTACTGCGCCTTCCAGGACGGCACCGCCGACCTGCTGGCCCTGGAGGACATCACGGCGGCCACCGCGCAGGAGGCACGCAATCACGGGATCAGGCTGTGGTCGAACCTGGAGACCTTCGACAGGGACATGCCGATCAAGTTCCCACCGACCGACTGGCGCAAGCTGGCGCACAAACTCGACGTGGTCCAGCCGTACGTGGACAAGGTGATCACCTTTGAGTTCTCGCACTTCATGAGCCCGAACTCGATGTGGGAGCCGGCACGCAACCTGTACCGCCGCTACCGCGAGTTCCTGGAGAGCAAGTGAGGCTGACCCGGCGCGCTGCGCTGCTCGGCGCCGCCGCCGCCATGCTGCCTGCCGCTGCCGTGCCTGCCCTGCCCGCGTACGCCGGCGGCGGCCGGGGCGCGAGCATCCAGATCGACCCGACCTTTCCCTACTACCTGGAGAGGTCGGCCGACAGCATCGCCGACGAACTGCTGGCCAACGGGTACCGCACGGTCCACTACTTCGTGGTCAACGAGCTCGACGTGAAGACCGAGCTGGTCAAGGCGTTACGGCGGCGCGGCATCACCGTGTGGGCGATGGTCGTCGGGCTCGGCTCCTACTCGGTGGCGAGCTGGCCGCAGGGGTGGGAGAGCTGGCAGATGGAGTTGCTCAAGCCCATCGACCTGGGCGGGTTCCACTTCTTCTCGCCGTTCAGCGCCGACTACGTGGCGTTCAAGAGCGGGATGATCGCCAGAATGCTGGCCGCCACGCCCTTCGACGGGATCGAGGTGGCCGAGCCGTACTTCCCCGACTGGGAGGGCATCGACAAGGGGTACTACGGCGACGTCGGGCCGCTGGCGCGTGAGGCGTTCCAGCGGGAGCACGGCACAGCCATCCCGGACTTCGCCGACCCGGCCTCGCCCGCGTACTACAGGACCGACACCGCGCGGTACGAGAGGTGGATCCAGTTCCGCGTCGACGCCGTCAACCGGTGCGTCGCGGAGATCGCCAGGGCGGCCAGGGCGGCGCGACCGGACATCAAGGTGGCCACGTGGTCGCTGGCGGTCGACGGCGGGCCGGACTCGGTGGCCAGGGAGCGCGAGTTCCAGGGGCTGGACGCGGCGGCCATGGTGGCCCTGGTGAAGCCCGACGTGCACATTCTGCAGACGAACTGGCCTGACTGGGTCAAGCCCGACCTGCCAGCCGACTACATCAGGGCCTACCAGCCCTTCGTCGAGCAGATCAGGGCGGGTAGCCCCCGGGTGCCGATCGGCGTGCAGACCGATATCGGCTCGCAGCGCGCGATGGCGCGCGACGACGCGTGGATCGAGCGCTTCACACAGACGGTGGAGCGGATGGGGCTGGCCACATGGATGGCGTACGAGTACCACCTCGGCGCGTACATATACGAGAATCCCCCCATTCCCAAGTCCGCATTTATCCCGAACTCGGGGGCGATCGAGCTGTCCTTCCAGAAGCGCATCGACCCTGACTCGGCCAGGCGACCGGAGAGCTTCGAGCTCATCACGGAGACCTCGCGCCGGTTCGTCCCGCCGGAGGCGGTCACCGTCGACGGCAACCGCGTCACGCTCCTGACCCGGCCTCCTTCCGGACGGCTGCGCGTCGCCGTCCGCAACGTCACCGACGCTCCGAAGTACCGGCTGTACGACAAGACCGCCCCCGCCAACCCGGTCCCGCCAGGCGCGGTCGTCGACGTATCACGCCGGCGTCCCGAGGGCGCCTAGCGGCTGTTCGCGGCCCGTCCAGCACTTCGGCGTACTTGCTGTCAAGCCTGCAGGAACGGCGTCAGTTTCTCCTCGCATGGCGCGTGGCCGATCGCCCGGCACAGCCGCAGGGCCTGCGTGGCCATGCGCGCCGCCGCCTCGTGCTCGCCTCGTCGCCGCTCCAGAACGGCCAGCTCTGTGAGCGCCGCCAGTTCCGGCAGCCGGTACGAAGCCTCGATCGTCACGTCACGGCCCTTTAGCGCGTGGCGGACAGCGCCCTCGTGATCGCCCAGGGCGGAGCGCAGCCGGGCACGGGCGATCAGAGAGTACGCCAAGTGCCAGCACAGGCCGCCCGCGGTGATGAGCTCGTCGGCCAGGTTGAGGCCGTCCTCGGCCTCGGCGGTCAGGCCGAGGTGGAGCCCGGCGTCGGCCAGGGCCACCAGTGCCGCCGCCTCCACCAGCCGGTCCCCGTGACTGCGGGCCAGGTCGACGGCCAGCAGCGCCGCCTCTCGCGACTGCTCCCACCGGCCGCGCTCCCAGTGCAGTCGGCTGATCCAGGTGTGGGTCGTGGCGAGGCCATGGCCGCCGAGTGAGGTGAGCAGGTCGGCCGACTCCCGCAGGCAGGTCTCTGCCTCGCCGTATCGTCCCTGGTCGAGCAGCACGGCCCCGAGATTCCGCAGGTCGGCCCCCTCGGCGTAGGCGAGCCTGTGCCGCCGGCTCAGCGCGAGAGCCTGCCTGCCGCACTGCTCGGCGAGGCCCAACCGGCCCAGGTGGTGGTACTGGCTGACGAGGGCGTTGAGTGTGTGGTTCTGCCCGGAAACGGAGCCGAGCTGGTAAAAGAGCCGTGCGGCCCGAGTCGTGTCGGCCATGGCCTCGGAGAGGCGCCCCGTCCACGTATGCGCGAAGCTCAGCCCGACCCGAGCCGCCGCCTCGCCCTCCCGGCCGCCGGCATCGCGGGAGATGCGGGCGGCCCGCTCCAGGTGCTCGACGGCCTCCTCACGGCGGCCGATACGGAAGAGCCCCTCCCCCATGCTGATGTGCAGCATGGCGTGGACGGTCGGCACATCTTGGGTGGAGGCCGCCTCCAGCAGGGACGGCGCGATGTCCAGCCACTCGCTCAGTCGGCCGGTGCGGGTGCAGATGACGCGGACCATGCCGGCCAGGCGCCACACCTCGGGGCCGGGGTTGCCCTCGATCGCCCGCATCAGCGCGGCCATCAGATTGACCACGTCGGCGGCCGCGTAGGACAGCGGTTCCGCACCAACCTCCGTGAGCGGCTCCGAGGCGGAGAGCCGGAACTCGTCGAGACCGCCCCGGGCGGCGATGGTGCCGCCGACATCCAGGTAATGGCCGAGCAGGCGATGCCACGCCGCCTCACGCTCGGGGTCGCGCCCAGCCTGCGCCGTGGCGTAGAGCCGGACCAGGTCGTGGAAGCGGTACCGGCCGGTGGCGTGGTGTTCGAGGAGGTGCGCGGCGGCCAGCGCGCCCAGCGAGGTGCGCGCCTCGTCCTGGGAAAGTCCGCAGGCCGCCGCCGCGGCCGCCACAGTGAGATCAGGGCCGGGTACCAGCCCGAGGAGGCGGAAGACCCGTTGCTCGGCCGGGGCGAGCGCGCGGTAGGAGACGGAGAAGGCGAGGGTGACGGCGTTGTGCCCGGCGCCGTCCACGGTCAGTCCCGCCAGCGCGTCGCCGGCGGCCAACTCCGCCACGACCGTCGCGGCGCCGTCCTCCGGCCTGGCGGCGGCGTTCGCCGCGGCGATGCGCAGCGCGAGCGGCAACCCGCCGCACAGGCGCACCATCTCGTCCCGCCAGGCCGACTCGGCTGGGCTGCCGGCTGACCCGAGCACCCTGTCCACCAGCGCCCGGCCGTTCTCGCCGGAGAGCGGACCGAGTGAGCGCTGCCTGGCCCCCGCGTATACCACCAGCTCCCCCAGCCGGTGCCTGCTGGTCACGAGCACCGCACCTGCCGGGGGCAGGAGCGGCTCGACCTGGGCTGCGGAGCGAGCGTTGTCCAGGAACAGCAGGAACGAGCGCCTCGCCAGCAGGGAGCGGTAGAGACCGAGCCGGGCCTCGAAACCGCCCGGCACCTGGTCGGGATCGACACCGAGCGAGATCAGCAGCCGGGTCAGCGCGGCAGCAGTGGTCAGCGGCTCGTTGTCTGACTCGTAGCCGCGAAGATCGATGTAGAGCTGGCCGTCGGGGAAACGGTCCGCAGCCTGGTGCGCCCAGTGCAGCGCGAGAGCCGTCTTGCCCATGCCGGCCGTGCCACTGAGCACGCACACGCCGTCGCCGCCGCCCAGGCACTCCTCCAGCCACGCCAGCTCCGCTTCGCGGGCGATGAACCCGCGCACGTCCCTGGGCAACTCCGCCGGCCGCGCCGCCAGGGGCGCCGCTGGCTCGCGCGGCGGAGCGGATGGCCGCTTGGGAGGAGAGTCCGGCCCTACGCTCTGCACCGGGCTGACCGGTTCGTCGGCCAGAAGCTGCTGGTGCAGCCGGCGCAGTGCCTGGCCGGGCTCGATTCCCAGCTCGTCCACCAGCCGCTGTCGCGCGTCGCGGTAGACGGCCAGCGCGTCGGCGCGGCGCTCGCATCGATGCAAGGCCAGCATGAGTTGTCCCAGTAGCCGTTCGTGCAGTGGGTACTCGATCACCGCCGTGTGCAGTTCGCCGACGACCTCAGCGTGCCGTCCCAACGTCAGCTCCGATTCATAGAGCTCTTCCAGAGCGCACACTCGCCGATCCTCAAGGCCTGGGCCTTCCTGCTCGATCAAGGTGGCGCTGGTCCCGGCCAGTGCGGGCCCGCGCCACAGCGCTGCTGCCGCGCGCAACCGCAGCACCGCGTCGTCGTGGCGGCCCGCCTCGGCATGCGCACGCGCGGCGGTTCTGTGCCGCTCGAACAGCTCCAGGTCGAGCTCGCCCTCCCCCACGCGAATGCGGTAGCCCGCGCCCAGGCGGCGGATGCGGTCCTTGCCCAGCAGGGCCCGCAGCTCGTGGACGTACACCTGTAAACGCGTGATCGCGGTGCGCGGCGGCTGCTCGCCCCAGATCAGGGCGAGGAGCCGGTCGTCCGACACCGTGCTGTCGGCGTTGAGCAGCAGCGCGGCGAGAACGGTCCGCTGCTTCGGCGAGCCCAGCACGATCGGCCCGTCAAACCCGTCGGCCGACACCGGCCCGAGAAGCGCAAACCGTGCTTCAGTCCCCGTGTGGCCTTCCATATCCCCCGTTTCCCACCGTGATGGTACCGACGAAGATCGCGGCGCTGCGAGGTGATGGGAGGACGGAGAGCGGCATGAGTGTGGGACGCCTGGCGCGGTGATGAGCGTGCGAGGATCCGGCCGGAAGCGACGGAGAAGAGTTACGGAAGCCTTGGCTGCGACGCTTTTCGGGTAATCGAGCAAAGGCAGGTTCTCCATGCTGAACAAGATCATGAGCGTGGTGGTCCCAGCGACCGTCCTGGCGATGGCTGCGACACTCGGCACCAGCGCGTCCGCGAGCGCGGATGTGGTGAAGCCCATGGCCGGCCACATCAAGAGTGTCCACAGGACCCTCGCGCAGTGCGAGGCAGCGGGCTACAGGTACTCCAGGAACCGCGAATACTGGGACTGCGAATGGGACAGCCCGTTCTGGGCACTCTGGGTCCTGAAATAACCCACCAGACCGCACTTACCTGTAGGCGGTCACGTCGTCCACGCCTGCCGTAGACGATCGCGGCGCAGCCATCGTCCTGAGCAGGAACGGCACGTCGGCGGACGATGCGTGGCCTGCTCGGTGATGGTTCTGCCGACCGGGTTGCACACCGTGTGGCGGGCGGTGTGCAACCCTCATCTTGGTCGGACGGCATCTTGGTCGGGCGGCGCAGCGACAACAGCCGGCCTCCGCAGGGCGGCGATGTTCGAGCTCTAATCCACCTCCGCGACGGCCTGGGCGAACTGGGCCGAGTACAGCCGGGCGTAGGCGCCGCCCACGGCCAGCAGCGACTCGTGCGTGCCCTGCTCGACGATCCGCCCGTTCTCCATGACCAGGATCA
This sequence comes from Nonomuraea sp. NPDC005983, assembly GCF_040614375.1. Lineage (NCBI taxonomy): Bacteria > Bacillati > Actinomycetota > Actinomycetes > Streptosporangiales > Streptosporangiaceae > Nonomuraea > Nonomuraea sp. NPDC005983. Next base: position 35,952 of record NZ_JBEXUP010000038.1, on the reverse strand, counting down.
GGCTGGCGTCGCGGATCGTGGACAGCCGGTGAGCGATCACGAAGCTGGTGCGCCCCTCGCGTAGCGAGCTCATCGCCCGCTGGATGAGCACCTCGGTCCGGGTGTCGACCGAGCTGGTGGCCTCGTCCAGGATCAGGATCGCCGGCTCGGACAGGAACGCCCGGGCGATCGTGATCAGCTGCGTCTCGCCCGCGCTGACCGTCGCGCCCTCATCGTCGATCACCGTGTCGTAGCCCTTAGGCAACGTGTGCGCGATGCGGTCCACGTGGGCGGCCTCCGCGGCGGCCTCGATCCGTTCACGCGTGGCGCCTTCCGCCCCGTAGCCGATGTTCTCCGCGATCGTGCCGCCGAACAGCCAGGTGTCCTGCAGCACCATGCCGATGTTGGCGCGCAGCTCCTCCCTGGACATCTCGGCGATGTCGACGCCGTCGAGCGTGATACGTCCGCCGGTCACCTCGTAGAAGCGCATGACGAGGTTGACCAGCGTCGTCTTGCCCGCTCCCGTGGGGCCGACGATGGCCACGGTCTGGCCGGGCTCCACGGTCAGCGACAGGTTCTCGATCAGCGGCCTGTCCGGCGCGTAGCGGAAGGACACGTTCTCGAACGCCACGCGGCCCCTGACCTGTGCGGGCCGCGCGGGCTCGTCGGGCTCCTGGGACTGCTCGGGAGCGTCCAGCAGCTCGAAGACCCGCTCGGCGGAGGCGACGCCCGACTGCACCAGGTTCGCCATACCGGCCACCTGGGTCAGCGGCTGGCTGAACTGCCGCGAGTACTGGATGAAGGCCTGCACGTCGCCCAGCGAGATCGAGCCCGAGGCCACCTTGAACCCGCCCACCACGGCGACCAGCACGTAGTTGAGGTTGCCGATGAACATCATCGCCGGCTGGATCATCCCGGAGATGAACTGGGCGCGGAAGCTGGAGGTGAACAGCGCATGGTTGTGCTCGGCGAAGGTCTCGGCGGCCTCCTTCTGCCCGCCGAACACCTTGACCAGCGTGTGCCCGCCGTACATCTCCTCGATGTGGCCGTTCAGCTTGCCGGTCGACGACCACTGCTTGATGAACTGGGGCTGCGACCGCTTGCCGATGACCGCGGTGACGTAGATCGACACCGGCACCGTGACCAGCGCGATGAGCGCCAGGACCGGCGAGATCCAGAACATCATCACCAGCACCGCTACGACCGTCAGCACCGACGTGATGAGCTGGCTCATCGTCTGCTGCAGCGTCTGCGCGATGTTGTCGGTGTCGTTGGTGGCGCGGCTGAGGATCTCTCCGCGCGGCTGACCGTCGAAGTAGCTCAGCGGCAGCCGCGCCAGCTTGGCCTCGATCCGCTCGCGCAGCCGGAACGCCGCCCGTTGCACGACGATCGTGGTCAGCCGGAACTGCACGATCCCGAGCAGCGCCGCCAGCAGGTAGAGCGCCAGCACCCAGCCCAGCACCTGGGCCAGCGCGGTGAAGTCGATGCCGTGGCCGGGCACCACGCTCATCGACGACACCATGTCGGCGAACGTGCCCTGGCCTCTGGCGCGCAGCCCCGCCACGGCCTGCTCCTTGGTGATCCCGGCGGGCAGCCGGGCCCCGATGATGCCGGAGAAGATCAGGTCCGTGGCGTGGCCGAGGATCTTGGGACCCGTCACGGTCAGCGCGACGCTGGCCGTACCGAGGGCCAGGACGACGGCGAGCAGCGCGCGCTCCGGCCGCAGCAGCCGCAGCAGGCGGCGGAGCGAGCCGCCGAAGTCGAGGGCCTTCTCGGCCGGCCCGGACATCATCCTGCCCGGGCCGAAAGCGGGCTGGGGACGGCGTGGGGGCGCCTGGGCGGTCATGAGCCCTCCTTCGCCGGTCTCATTACTAAGGTGCTGCGCCTGTTGACGACCTCGACAGGCTCGGTCATGCCGCGGCCTCCTGTTCGGTGAGCTGGGACAGCACGATCTCCCGATACGTCGGGCAGGTGGTCATGAGCTCGGCGTGGGTGCCGCTGCCGACCACGCGTCCGTCGTCGAGCACGAGGATGCGGTCGGCGTCGCGGATGGTGTTCACACGCTGGGCGACGATGACGATCGTGGCGTCGGTGATCTCCTCGGCCAACGCCGCGCGCAGCCTGGCGTCGGTGGCGTAGTCGAGGGCGGAGAAGGAGTCGTCGAACAGGTAGATCTCGGGCCGGTGCACCAGGGTCCTGGCGATGGCCAGGCGCTGGCGCTGGCCCCCAGAGACATTCGTGCCGCCCTGGGAGATCGGCTCGTCCAGGCCGCCGGCCATTGCCTCGACGAACTCGCGTGCCTGGGCCACCTCCAGGGCCTGCCACAGCTCCTCGTCGGTCGCGTCCGGCCTGCCGTACCTCAGGTTGGAGGCGACGGTGCCGGAGAAGAGGTAGGGCGACTGCGGGACCAGGCCGACCGCCCGTGAGAGCAGGGCCGGGTCGAGGTCGCGCACGTTGACCCCGTCGACCAGCACCTCGCCGGCGGTCGTGTCGAACAGGCGGGGGATCAGGTTGAGCAGCGTCGTCTTGCCGCTGCCCGTGCTGCCGATGATCGCGGTGGTTCGGCCCGGCCGCGCCGTGAAGCTGACGTCGCACAGCACCGGCTCCTCGGCGCCCGGGTAGCGGAAGTCCACGGACCGCAGCTCCAGCTCGCCGAGGTGTCTTTCCGGGGTGACCGGGCTTGCCGGCGGGTGGACGGTCGGCTCGGTGTCGAGCACCTCCTCGATGCGCTCGGCGCAGACCTCGGCCCGCGGGATCATCATGAACATGAACATCGCCATCATCACCGACATGAGGATCTGCATCAGATAGGAGATGACCGCGGTCAGCGCGCCCACCTGCATGGTCCCGTCGGCGATGCGGTGGCCGCCGAACCACACCACGGCGACGCTGGACACGTTCACGACCAGCATGACCGAGGGGAACATCAGCGCCATCAGCCGCCCGACCCGCAGCGACACGTCGGTCAGCTGGTCGTTGGCCACGCCGAAGCGCTCGCGCTCGTGCCTGTCTCGGACGAAGGCCCTGATGACCCGGATACCGGTGATCTGCTCGCGCAGCACCTGGTTGATCCGGTCGATGCGCTCCTGCATCGTGCGGAAGAGCGGGCGCATCCGCATCACGATCAGGCCCACGATGACGATCATCACGGGCAGCACGACGAGCAGCAGCGACGACAGCGCCGTGTCCTGACGCAGTGCCAGAACGATGCCGCCGACGCACATGATCGGCGCGGCCACCACCATCGTGAACGCCATCAGCACGAGCAACTGGATCTGCTGCACGTCGTTGGTGGTCCGGGTGATCAGGGACGGCGGACCGAACCTGTTGACCTCCTGAACGGAGAAGTCCTGCACCCGACGGAAGATCGCGGCCCGCAGGTCCCTGCCCAGGGCCATCGAGGTCCGGGCACCGTAGTACACGGCCACGATCGAGCAGGTGATCTGGATGAGCGTCACACCGAGCATCACCAGCCCGATGCGCGCGATGTAACCGGTGTCGCCCTTGACGACACCGTCGTCGATGATGTCGGCGTTGAGTGTGGGGAGATAGAGCGTGGCCAGTGTCTGCACGAACTGGAAGAGGACGACGAGCGTGATCTCTTTCCCGTAAGGCCTGAGCTGGACCCGCAGGAGACGGAGCAGCATCAAGAGGCGCTTTCTGTCGAAGGGGTGGGGGAAGGCCGCACGAGCAGCCCGTCGAGCAGAACGGAGACGATCTCCTCATCGTCCATGTCTCCGAACTCGCCGCCCTCGCCAAAGCCGTGGTGCACGCTCACAGCGATCAGCATGAGCAGCAGCTGCGCCGCGGCCTCGGGGGAGCGACGCAGCCGGTCGCGGTCGGGCTCGACCAGCGCGGCGAGCCCGGCCAGTATCCGACGCCGGCCGTCCATCATCTGCTCGCGGAACTCGGCGTCGTCGGCCATGAGCTCCTTGGGCGCGGCGACGAGGTTGGCGTTGGCGCTCATCCCTGTCCGCATCCTGGTGACGGCCTCGCGCAGCCGCGCGCGCAGCTCGACCTGGGTGTCGATGGCCGCCAGCGCGTCCACCGCCGGCTGCGGGTCGAACGCGCTCATCAGCGCCGCCCGCAGCAGTGAGGCCTTGTCAGGGAAGACGCCGAAGATCGTGCCCTCGGCCACGCCCGCGGCGTCGGCGATCTGGCGAGTGCTCACCGCGGTGCCGTACTCGCGGATCAAGGGGAGGGTCGCGGCGATGAGTGCGGTACGGCGGTCTTCCGGCGCCATAGCCGGCACCCTTCGCCTTTTGCTCATACGGACGAGAATAATGAGCGAGTACTCACTCGTTCAAATGCTTTTGCGTCCTTACCGACCGCTACGCACCACCCACGCTCCATGACTGCGCACAGGACAGCCGCGCCGCCCACCCGGATCTTGTGGCCGGGGTCGGGCAGCGAGCGGTGGAGCGAGCCCAAGCGATGCGGGGTCGTATGCAGCGCGACACCTCCGCATTGACAGGCAAGTGACGACTTGCCTATCCTCACCGCATGGGCGACGTCTTCAAGGCCCTCGCCGACCCCACCCGGCGGACCATCCTCGACGAGCTGACCGAGCGCGACGGCCAGACCCTGTTCGAGATCTGCGTCCGCCTGACGAGCCGACATCAGCTGAGCCTGACCCGGCAGGCCGTATCCCAGCATCTGGCGGTGCTGGAGGAGGCCGGGCTGATCACGACACGCAAGCAGGGGCGGTACAAGTTCCATCACCTCGACACCACTCCCCTGGCCGCCATCTTCGAGCGGTGGCCGATCACCAGGAAAGGACAGACACCGTGAAGATCTACGTCACCAGCGTGTTCGTGGACGACCAGCAGAAGGCCCTTGACTTCTACACCGACGTGCTCGGCTTCACCAAGAAGCACGACATCCCGCTGGGCGAGGCCCGGTGGCTGACGGTCGTCTCACCGGAGGCCCCCGAGGGCACGGAGTTGCTGCTGGAGCCGGACGGGCACCCCGCGGTCAAGCCGTACAAGGAGGCGCTGGTCGCCGACGGCATTCCGGCCGCCTCGTTCCAGGTCGCGGACGTGCAGGCGGAGTACGAGCGGCTGCGCGGGCTGGGGGTGACGTTCACGCAGGAGCCGATGGCAGGTGGGCCGGTGACCATGGCGGTCTTCGACGACACCTGCGGGAACCTGATCCAGATCGTGACCCCGGCCTAGCCTGCGGCTTTCCCGGCGAACTTGCGCCGACCTGATCGTTCGCATCAAGAAAAGCACCCTTGAGCTGGGATGATCGGACTTTCAGCCCGCCGTGAACCCACTGCCGTGACGGCCGTGTTGCGATCCAGGACGGTCAGCACGCCGTCGTGGAGCATCGCGCTCTCGCCCGGCCCTGCCGGCGTAGCCAACGTTGGGACTCCCGTGTCGACCGGGGCGGCGGTGCCGCCCCGGGGCTGAGGACGCGTCACAGAGCCCCCTATTCCCAAGAGTCGTTGGATAAGTCATAATCCCAAGGTGCCTTTGGAAAACCAAGATGACCTTGTTCCGCTGCGCGCGCTGGCCAACCCGTTGCGCATCCGCATCGTGTCGCTGCTCACCGGCGCGTCGATGTCGGCTACCGATGTCGCCGACGAACTGGGCATCGCGCACGCCTCGGCCAGCTACCACCTGCGCCAGTTGGCCAAGGCGGGCTTCCTCCACCAAACCGAGGAGGGGCCCCATACCGGCAAGGGCCGCCCGCCACTGCGCTACCGGTACGACCCGTCCAGCGGCGAGCGCCTCAACCGGTCCGAGGGGCGGCAGCTCGTCCACCAAGCGCTGAGTACCGACCTGGCCAGGCGCCTGGCTGAGACCGATCGCCAGCGCATGTCCATGGACGCTGAGGTGTGGCTGGCCAGACCCGTCTGGGAGGAGATCGTCGGCCTGATCGACCAGGCCGTGGCGCTCCTGCACGACAAGGCCGGACCGCCGCACGACGGCGTCAAGGTCAGCATGACCGCGCTCCTGCTCGAACTGCGCGACGAACGATGACCGGCCGCCTGCTCGTCTGCACGACCGGCGCGTTCTTGTCGATCGGGCTGCTCATCCCGGCCGTTCCGCGATACCTCACCGGCCCGCTGGGCCAGCAGGCGGGTCTGGTGGGCGTCTCGCTGGCCGTCACCGCGGCGGCCGGGGTGCTCGCCCGCCCGCTGGCCGGACGGGTGGCCGACCAGGCCGGACGCCGCGCGGCCCTGTGCGCGGGCGCACTGCTGCTGTCCGGCACGTCCCTCGCGCTGCTCGCCGCCGGAAACTTGCCGCTCTTCCTCGTCCTGCGCGGCGTCGCCGGCGTCGGTGAGGCGCTGGCCTACGTCGGCCTCGCCACCCTGGCCAGCGACCACCAGCGGCCCGGCGCGGCGATCAACCACTTCTCCGTCGTCGTCAACGCCGGCCTGCTCGCGGGGCCCGCCATCGCCGAGACGCTGTACGCCACGTCCGGGTTCGCCGCCGTCTGGATCACGGCCGCGGCCGTGGCGCTGGTGTCGGCGGCGCTCGGCCTCACCCTGCCGAAGACCACCAGCCCGAAGACCACCAGCCCGAAGACCACGAGCCCAGACACGGGGAGCACGAGCCCGGACCCAGGAACCGGGCGGGCCCGACGGCTGTACCACAAGTCCGCTCTGCGACCCGGCTTCGGCTACCTGGCCTCCGTGTGGGGCTACACCGCCGTCAGCGCCTTCCTGCCACTGCACCTCGCCGGGCTCGGCGGCGGCTCCGGCGGCCTCCATTTCCTGGTCTACGGCGGCGTCCTCATCGCCGTCCGGCTTGCCGGACATCGCCTGCTCGCCACGACCGCCCCGGCGCGCCTGGCCGCCGCGTCCCTCCTGCTGACCGGGGCGGGATCGATCCTGCTCGCCGCCTGGCCCTCGCCGATCGGGACATGGTGCGCGATCGCGCTGATCGGCGCCGGGCAAGGCCTCGGGCTGCCCGCCTTCCTCAGAATGGCGGTGCACGGCCTGCCCGCCGGCGAGCGCGGATCCGCCGTCGCCACCACGACGGCCTTCTTCGACATCGGATTCCTCAGCGCCGCACTGGCCCTCGGCGCCCTCGCCGACCGGTTCGGCCTGGCCGGCGGCTTCGCCCTCGCGGGCGCCGTGTCCGCCGCCGGAGCGCTGCTGTTCCTGCCCATACGCCATGACGAACACGAAGGAGCCCCCCTTGACCATTCCCCCCGCTGACCTGTCCAGCTACGCCGACGTCGTGTTCGACGTGGCCGTGCCCCTGCTGGCGGACGACCGGGTGCTGATCAACGCCGAGATCGAGCACGCCCCGCTCGCCCGCGTCCTGGCCGAGGCCGCCTACGCCAGAGGCGCCCGCTACGTCGACATCTGGTACTTCGACCCGCACGCCAAACGATCGCGCGTCCGACACGCCGACATCGCGACGCTGGCCGAGGTGCCCTCGTGGCTCGACGCCCGCAACGAAGAGCTCGAACGGCACGGCGGAGTCCTCGTCAACGTCCGCGGCGCCGCCGCCGCCGACCTCCTGGCCGGGCTGGATCCGGTACGCGTCGGGCTGGACCGCATGCCGTCCCTGACCTCCCGGCAGCGGCTCCAGCTCAACAACCTGGTCCGCTGGACGATCGTCCCCTACGCCACCCCCGAGTGGGCCCGTGCCGTCTTCGGCGAACCCGACCAGGCCAAGCTGTGGCAGCATTTGCGCCGCATCCTCCGTCTCGACGAGCCCGATCCGCGCGCGGCGTGGCAGCAGCGCATCGCCGAACTGCTCGACCGCGCCCGACGGCTCACCGAGATGCGCCTGGACGCCGTGCGGTTCGAGGGGCCCGGCACCGACCTGACCATCGGCCTGCTCCCGGACGCCCACTGGACCGCCGCCCGCCTGGAGGACGTCGAGGGCCGCCCGTTCCAGGCCAACCTGCCGACCGAGGAGGTGTTCACCACCCCCGACTACCGGCGCGTCGACGGCACGGTCCGCGCCACCCGGCCGCTGTCCCTCGACGGCACCGTCATCCGCGACCTGGAGCTGACCTTCGCCGGCGGCGTCGTGACCGGTGTCAGGGCGAGCTCCGGAGCCGACGTCGTCCGCGCGCACCAGGCCACCGACGCGGGAGCGGCCCGGCTGGGCGAGCTCGCTCTGGTCGACCGTTCATCGCGGGTGGGCGAAAGCGGCATCACCTACCTGGAGACCCTCCTGGACGAGAACGCCACCTGCCACCTGGCCTGGGGCGCCGGGCTTCCTCCTGGCGTGCCCGCCCACCTGCGTACGGACGATCCCGCACGGCTGGACGCGGCGGGCGTGAACACCTCGCGCGTGCACGTCGACTTCATGGTCGGCGGTCCGGACGTCACGGTCACCGGGCTGGGGCCCGGCGGGAAGGTGGTGCTCCTGCGCGGCGACGAGTGGCAGTTCTGACGTCCTGCCACAGTCCGGCTACCGGCCTGCTCTCAAGCAGGCCGGTGAGCGAGCGCTTCGGGCGCTGCTGGACGAGGAAGGCGGAGCTCAGTACCGGTTCTACAGGGTCGCGAGGAAATCCCGTACGGTGCGGGCGAACCCGGCGGGGTCGTCATCGTGCGCCCAGTGGCCGCAGCCGGGCAGTTCGTGAAGCACGGTGTTCGGCCGGCGCCGGGCCATCTGCCTGGCCATGGTGGTGGGCAGGACGAAGCTGTCCAGGCCGTGCACGAGCAGGGCCGGACAGGTGGAGGCGAGCCACTCCCCCCACCAGTCGCCGATCAGGGCCCGCTGTGACTCCATCATGTCGGCGTAGTCGAACAGCAGGCCCCATCCGTCGGGGTGTTCCACGGCGCTCTCCAGGAAGTAGCTTGCATCCGGAATGCCGCGCGCCTCGATCTGGCGGCGCAGTTCGGCCAGCGTGGCCGTCCGGCGGGGCCAGTCGCTGACGTCCAGCACCGGGTGCGGCACCTCTGGCTGCCGATTGAGCGCGCCGCCCTCCTCGACGACCAGCGCGCGGACCAATTCAGGGTGTCGTGCGGCCAGCCGGAAGGCGGTTACGCCACCCATCGAGTGACCGAAGACGATCATCGGGCCGAGGCCGAGCCCGCGGACGAACTCTGCGGCGTCCGCCACATACGCGTCCTGACTGACGTCGCCGTCGCCGCGGTCGCTGTGACCGTGACCGCGCTGCTCCAGCGCGATCAGCCGGTAGTCGGGCGCGAGATCGGCGGCCAGCGGCGCGAAGGCCCGTGCACGGCCGAAGTGGCCGTGCAGGGCCAGCACCGGCGTGCCCGCACCGCCGAAGTCGATCGAGGCCAGGCGCAGGCCGCGCACGCGCGTCAAGGTTTCCACGGCCATCGTCATGATTCGTCCTTTCGAGTGAGGTGGCAGGGCGAGCGCGGTCAGCGCGCGCTCCGGCCTGGCCGGACCAGCTGTCAGAGCAGCGGCGTGAGGGGACGATTCATTAACATAACGAACGTTATGCCGCTTGTGCAAAACAGTCGTCATGGAAATATGCTGACCGCAGCCGTCTGACGGGACCTCAGAAGGGAGCCGACGTGCCCAGGCCCCGCGATCCGCAGCGCCGCGCCGAACTGCTCGACCAGATCGTCGACTACCTGGCCGAGCACGGGATCGCCCGGCTCTCCCTGCGCCCGCTGGCGAAGGCGCTCGGCCACAGCACCTACGTGCTCACCCACCACTTCACCGACAAGGACGAACTGATCAGCGCGGTGCTGGCCCATCTCGACCAGCGGCAGAGGGGCAGGCTGCGGGCGCTGCCGGGCTGGGAGGAGGGCCGCGGCCTCGGCGACATCGTGCGCGCCTCCTGGAACTGGCACATGCGACAGGACCTGCCGATGGTCCGGCTGCTCCACGAGATCGAAGGGCTGTCCGCGGCCGGTCGGCTCCAGGGGCCGTACGTCCCGCGGATGCTGGGCGATCGGGCCGAGTTCGTGGCCGAGGTGCTACGCGCCCGCGGCGTCCCCGACGCCGTCGCCCTCCGCAACGCCACGCTGCTCAACGCCGCCTACGCGGGCCTGCAGACCGACTATCTGACCACCGGGGACAAGGAGCGGGTCGAGGCAGCCCTCGCCGAACTGGCCGCTCTCGCCGACGAGTGGACATCCCCCGGCACCGCCCCCGAGAGCCGGCCGTGAGGGGAGGGCCGGGTCACCCCGACCCTCCCCCGCGATCGGATCCGGCTCAGGACACGGGGGCTCCGTATACACCCATCTCGTAGATGGAGTAACCCCACGTCGTCTTCCGCCGTACTCCCTGCATGCGGACGTACTGCACAGGCTCATCCGCCGTGAGCCGGACGACGTCGTTGCCGCAGGACTCCGGACGCTGGGTGGAGACGGTCGTCCACGTGACACCGTCGCCGGAGGTCAGGATCTGGTACTCCGCCGCGCAGGCGTTCTCCCAGGCCAGTGTCACCGCCCCGACCTTCGCCGGCGCGGCGAGCTTGACCTGCACCCATTCGGTGTCGGAGTAGCCGGACGACCAGCGGGTGCCCGCCTGACCGTCGTTGACGTTCCGGGCGGCCAACCGGTCGAGGTCCTGCTCAACGCTCGACGCGGTCGCCGTGCCATCGAGGGCGAGATTCCTGGCACCGCCGGCGACGTCCCACAACTGGAGCCGGATGTCGGCCTGGACCAGGAAGACGTCGAGCACCCCGTCGCCGACCTTGGGCTGGACCGAACCCCAGGTGTTGCGCGGCGGGTCGACCCGGACGGCGCGCGCCTGCCGCTGCAGATCACGCGAATCGGCCAGCAACCCATCGGCCTTGGCCTCGTCTCCGGCGTGGCGGGCCCCGAGCGCGTCGAGCATGGCGATCATCGCCCTGCCCCACAGCTCGGTGGCGTTCAGCCAGGACGCGGCGTCATCGGTGAATCCCTTCTCCACCGATCCGCCACGGATGGTGGCCGGGGCCGTGGCGATGGCGCTCGCGTACGAGCGCATCGCGGTCAGCGCGTCGGCTCGCCGCCCGTCGTCCCACGCCTGCCAGAACTCGGCCACGCGTGCGGCGAGTGCGGGCGCCTGGACCTGCCAGGGGGTGCTGCCGAAGGTCGGGGCCAGGTGCTCCAGGTCCCCGAAGACGAGCAGCGCCTCGGTGGCCGCGCGGTCGCCGCCGGCGAGATAGGCCATCGCGCGCGGCCAACTCGTCGCCGGGTCGTACGCCTTGTCGTTCCAGGTGAAGTCGGCGGTGCCGAAGACCGCGACCTTGCTCGCGTACGGCTGGTTCATCGGGTTGGCCACGATGCCGGACAGGTGCGCGGACAGACCGGCCTCGCGCTTGGCGTAGGGGGCCAGCAGGAGCCTGCCGCTGGTGTTGCCGAAATCGTTGACCGGATAGTTGTCCCAGACGAAGACCTTGCGCCCGAACAGTGCCGACACCTTGTCGGCCTGCGCGTTGGTGATCTCCGGCGGGACGACGTCGGTGCCGGTCCACATCACCACGATCGCAGGGTCGAGCGTGGCCCGCATGGTCTGCTTGTAGGCGGTGTCGGTGAGATCACCGTACTCCGTGGGCACCATCTGCAGCGGCCTGGCGCCTTCGTGCGTGGCGATGAAGTTCCGCTGCAGGTCGTTCAGCAGGTCGACCTGGGCCTTCGCCGCCGCGGCGCGTCCGGGCGCGCCGTACGCGCTCTGATCCGCCGGGCAGTTCCAGCGGGTGTAGCTGATGTCGTCCAGCGGGATGGAGAAGGAGCGAGTGCCCAGGTCGTAAAGGGCCTGCAGCTTCTGCTTGAGGATCGTACGATCCGCGGGGTCTGAGTAGCAGATCGACTCGCCCGGGGAGACGGCGAAGGTGAAACGCACATGGTTCGCGCCGGCCCGCGCCACCAACTCCCCCAGCTCGGCCAGCTTGTCGGCCGGATAGGGGTCGCGCCACCTGCCGCGGTGGTAGGGGTCGTCCTTGGGAGCGTACACGTAGGTGTTGGCCTTGACGTCGCCGTAGAAGCCCATCTGGTCGAGGCGGTCGGCGTGCGTCCACGGCGCACCGTAGAAGCCTTCGATGGTGCCGCGCAGCGGCATGGACGGGAAGTCGCTGACCTGCACGCCCGCCACCTCCCAACCGTCGTCGGACGGGACGAACAGCTGGCGCAGCGTCTGCACCGCGTAGAACTGGCCTGCGGCGTCCCTGCCACCGAGAGCGATCTCCGCGTGTGGCTTGCGACCCGACACGCGCAGCGCGTACCCCTCGGCCCGGTCCGGCACGGCCGTGTCGCCGAGCGCTCGCGCGACGTCCGCGCGTGCCGCCGGTCCTAAGCGCACGGTGAGCAGACCGGCCGCGGCAGCGGGAATCCCGTCGGGGGCCACGACGTCCACCCGGTCGGCGCCGTGCGCTTTGAGCTCGCGGACGAGGCGGTCGCGAGCCGCGGAGTCGCTCTGGTCGTCGGCGACCACGAGCACCCGGCCGGTGACGGCGGCGGGGTCACCGGCGGCGACCAGCGACTGCGGGGTCGGCGACACGGAGGGGACAGCAGCTTTCGAGGCGGTGTTGGAGGCGGTGTTGGAGGCGGCGGCGGAATGGGCGGCGGGCATGGGCAGGAACACTCCAGCACCCAGGGCCGTGGCCAATGCGACGCACGCTGTGGGGGTGATCTTGCGTCTTCTCACGAAATCTCCTTGGTCCGCGTCGGCGCTGATCAACACGTCACCGCCGGCGCTTACCCTCAAAAGGGATAGGAGTGGATGGATCAGACGGTGATGGACTGTGGCAGCTTGACCTTCGCGTCATCCCTGGAGGCGCCTACGCGGGGTCGGGCTCGGGACTCATGGAACGAATTTCGAAGCGCCACAGCGAGTAGCCGAAGGAGGAGGCTCGCTTGACGCCTTGCATCCGCACGTACCGGGCTTTGATCGGGTCGAAGGCGAGTTCGTCGACGCGGGCGCCCGCCGGCTTTCCCCGGACCGAAGCCGCCGTCGTCCAATGGGTGGCGTCGTCGGAGACCTGGATGTCGTAGTCGCGGCCGGAGGCCGTCTCCCAGTCGAGCAGGACCCGCTGGACGGTCTGCGGGGATCCGAGATCCACCTGGATCCATTCACCGTCGCGGTAGGCGCTGGCCCATCGGGTCTTGGCGTCGCCGTCGGTGGCGTTCTCCGGCCCCAGGCTCGCCACTTCGGACGACGACGCGGTGGTCGGCCGGTGCAGCGCCAGGTCCGGCACCTCGAGGACGCGCATGCTCCACAACGCGTACCCGTCCCGCTTCGTGCCCGCCTGCGTGCCGACGAGCCGTACCTGCCGTGCCGTGACCGGCTCGAACGTGAGGGTGTCGGTCCCGGCGCTCTCGCGGCCCGTACGGGTGGCGACGGTGGCCCAGTGCTCGCCGTCGCGTGACACCTGGATCTGGTAGTCCCGCCCGTAGGAGGGCGCCCAGTCCAGCTCGACCTTGCTGATCGCGACCGGTTTGCCGAGGTCGACCCGCAGCCAGGCCTCGTCTCCTGGACCGCTGGCCCACCGGGTGGTGCGCACACCGTCGAACGCCGCGGCCGCCTCGCCGCCGGAGGCGGTCGCCTGCTTGCCCAGGCTCACCTCCCCCGATGCCGACGCGGCCAGTGTCGTGGCGACCTTCGCCAGACCGGGGCCCACGCCGAGCTTGCGCACCGTGTCGAGGAAGGCGCTGTAGGGCACGCCGGACTTGGTGCCGCTCCACATCTTCTGCGCCAGCACCCCGAATGTGGGCTCGACCAGCCCGTGCACATCCAGCTCCGTGTAGGTGGCCTCGGTCAGGTCGTTCCACACCGCCGACATGGCCCCGAGCAGCTGCGGGTCGCCGGGGGCCACGCTCTGGCCGCCGGGGAACACGTGCGGCTCCCACTGGTCGTAGAGGTACTTTCCGTCCAGCCCGCGGCCGTGGTAGTAGCCCGCGAACGGAACGATGTAGAGCAGGGCGTCGTTCGTGTTGATGAAGGAGTACCCGTCGCGCTTGAGAGCCTGCGGTCCGTACCAGCTGTTGTTCCAGCTGTTCATGGTCACGTCGCGGTCGTAGCCGTCGGCGCCGGCGGCCATGACCGACAGGCTGCCCCAGGCCCGCGGTTGCTTGCCGAGAGCGCGGATGTGGGCGGCCATCTCGTTGAAGTAGACCTTGTAGCGGGGCTTGTCGACCGTGTACTCGTCCGCGCCGAAGTGCACGTCGGGGCTGCGGAACCAGGGGACGAACTCGTCGAACACCGACTTCATGAACGCGGTGGTCTCCGGTTTGGACAGATCGAGGTGGTCGGACTCACCGTTGTCGAGGCCGAGCGACGGGCGGAAGCGGATGAACGCCAGCGAGTGGGCGGGCGCGTCGATCTCGGGGATGATCGTGACGCCGTTCGCGGCAGCGGTGTCCTCGAAGGAGTCCCAGTCCGCCCGGTCGTAGGCCCCGTCCGCGGAGGCCAGCCCGGCCAGCGCGGGATTGCCGGTCTTGAGGCGGAAGCCGGCCTGGACTTCGCTCCAGGGCTTGTCGCCCTTGAAACCGTTGTCGTTGAGGTGCAGCTGCAACTGGTTGAGCTTGAACCAGCCCATCAGCCGAAGGTAGTCGCGGAGGTAGTCGGCGGTGAAGAACCGCCGCCCGACGTCCAGCATGAACCCGCGCACTTTGTAGTTCGGCCAGTCCACGGCGGTGCCTACGGGGACCGAGTCGCGGCCGTCGTCGAGCAGGAGGATCTGCAGGAGGCTGCGGGTGCCGTAGTAGACGCCCTTCGCGGTCGGCGCGGCGATCGTCACGTTGCGATCGGTGACGGTGAGGGTGTAGCCCTCCTCCGTGAAGCGCGCGCCGCCCGCCCCGTCGGCAAGGGCGGGATCGATCGACAGGACGATGTCGCCGTCCTGTGGGGTGCGGGGGGAGACGTCCAGCTTCCGCCCTGTCACCTGCTCGATCTCGGCGGACAGGCGCGCGCCCTGGTCGCCGAGTTCGTCGCCCTGCTTCTTGGCCAGCACGATCCGGCTGTCCCGGCGCAGCTCGAACGAGCCCGTCCCGCCCGTCCATTCCTGGAGAGCGGGTACGACGGCGGGTTTGGCGTTGGAGTCGGTGTTCGTAGAGACGGGGTCGGCCATGGCGGAGGGGACTGCGACGGATAACGCGAGCGCCACCCCTCCGACCAATTGGACTGCTTGTCGATGCATGCGCAGTTCCACCAACTTTCGAGCGATATTGAAAGACTTATACCTCAAACATCGCCACGGGTATAGACCAGCCGTGCCGCCGCCGCGAAGAAGGTCGACGCCTACCCCTCCGAGTGGTCTAGACCGGACCGCACCAAGACTCGCCCCTCTTCCACGCCGAAGCAGCGCGCGATCAGGCGAACCCCCCGCTCACAGGGGTCGAAGAAAGCCCGGGGACGTGCTCGCCAAGACCGCGTCTCCGGCCGAGAGGCGGGCGGTTCACGCTCTCCACTCAGAGATCCGATGTCTCTGGCGTCCCTCCGCTCTACTCGTTCATCAAGAGGCCGACGACGCCGACTTCCCGGGATCGGAGGAGGCACGGATGTCGAACCTGGCCTGGAGCAGCCGGCCGGTGGCGACGCCGCGGCGCTCGATGATGTCGACGAGCATCTCGACCGCGACGTCCGCGGTCTCGGCCGGCAGGAAGCTGAGCGTGCTGACGGGCGGATCCGTGAAGGGAGTCGTCGTGTCCTCCGTCACGCACACGAGCAGCAGATCTCCGGGCACCGACCTGCCGAGCCTGCGGAGCTTGTCCAGCAGCAGGGGCGGGCTCACCTCGACGAGCACGACCAGCGCGTCCGGCGTCGCGGGACCGCTCAGCAGGGTCTCCACCGCGTCGAGCGCCGCCTCGACTCCGGGCGCGTCGAGGTAGACCATGAGCGGTTCGCGCCCTTTCTCGGCGTGCCAGTCCGAGTACGCCTGGACGGAATCCTGGTGGAAGCAGGCCGTGGTCGAGGCGGCGACGGCCCCGATCCGCTCCGCGCCGGCCGCCTCCAGGTGGTCGAGTACCTGACGGATGGCGCCGCCGTAGTCGAAGTCGATCCACGGCCACGGCGTGCCGGCCAAGGCTCTCCGGTCCGAGACCACGGGAATGCCGGCCGCGAGGAAGTCGCCGACCATGGGGTCGCCGTCGACGGGGTCGACGACGAAGACGCCGTCCAGCGGCAGGTCGAGCCAGTAGTCGTCGGGCCCCGTCGTGGGCAGCAGCACCACGCCGTATCCGTGGGCCGTGCCGGCGCGGATCGTGGCGGTCGTCAGCTGGGCGAAGTAGGCGAGTTCGGTGTAGACCCAGGCGTGCTCGACGTACTCGCGGGCCGCCAGTCCGAGCAACCGCGAGTGCCCGGACCGCAGCCGGCGCGCCGTGGCGTTCGGCCGGTATCCGAGCCGGCGCGCCACCTGGCGAACGTGCTCGCGGGTGGCGTCGGGAAGCCGGCCCGCACCGTTCAGCGCGTCCGACACGGTCGTCTTGGACACTCCCGCCGCGCGCGCGACGTCCACCAGGCGCACGCGCTCCCCGGGGTTACGGTCTGACTCGCTCATGGCCGTCATTTTTGCAGGGTGTCAAGCCGGCATGCCACCTCGCCGACCGTTGCAGAATCGTTCCTTCACGTCCTTGTGCAGGAACGTTCCTTCACCAATACTCATGGCACTTTCCCGCAAGAGGAAGAGGTGGTCCGATGCGTACCTCTCGTCTCGCCGCCGCGGCGATGATCGTCCTGGCGGCTTCTGCCTGCGGAGGGGGCGCAGCCGGCTCGCGCGCAGCCGGACCCGGCGGCGCCTTCACCATCACCCGCGACACCCCGCCGGCCAAGGGCCCGGTGGACGCCGTGACCTGGGCGCTCTACGCCGAACCGCAGTCGCTCGACTACGCCTACGCCTTCGATTACCCGCCCAACACCGTGCTGGCCAACGTGTGCGAGCAGCTCATGCGGATCACGCCGGACATGCGGGTGGAGCCGGGGCTGGCGAGCAAGGCCGACTCCCCCGACCCCAAGCGCTGGGTGTACACGATCCGCCCGGATGTGCGCTTCCATGACGGCTCCCTGCTCACCGCCGCCGACGTCGTGGCCAGCATGCGCCGGCACATGGATCCGAAGGTGGGGTCGTACTGGGTCTCGGCGTACCAGAACGTCGAATCGGTGGAGAAGACCGGGCCGATGGAGGTCACCGTCAACCTCAACAAGCCCGACCAGCTGTTCAACGAGGAGATGGGGACCTCGGCGGGCACCGTCGAGAGCGCCGCGTTCCTGGCCAGGACCGGCAGCGGGTACGGCACGCCGGACAAGGGCGTGAACTGTACGGGGCCGTACTCCCTGCAACGCTGGGAGAAGGGCCAGTCCATCACGCTCAACCGCTTCGACGGCTACTGGAAGCCCGAGCTCAAGGCCAAGGCGGCCACGGTGCGCAACGTCTTCATCTCCGACCCCGCGGCGCGGGTCAACGCGTTGCTCTCCGGAGAGGCGGACGGCAGCTACCTGATTCCCCCCAGCGGCTTCACCCGCCTGGGCGCGGCCTCGAGCGGCAAGCTGTACTTCGGCCCCAACACGGCGGCGGTCAGCCTCATCCCGCTCGATCTCAAGGGCACGCTCGGCGATCCGCGGCTGCGCAAGGCGCTGTCCATGGCGCTGGACCGCAAGAGCATCCTCAAGGCCAGCGTGGCCGGGGTCGCCACACCGGCCAAGGCGCCGGCGGCCATCGGGGCGTGGGGCATCGCCCCGGAGGCGGCCAAGCAGTACTACGCCAAGCTTCCCGACCTGCCCGCCGATCTCGGCGCGGCGAAGAGGCTGGTCCAGGAGGCCGGCGCGGCGGGCAAGAAGATCGTGATCGCCACGAGCACGCTGGCCCCGGACATCGGCGTCGTCGCCAACGCCGTCCAGGCGGCAGGTCAGGCCATCGGCCTGCAGGTCGAGCAGAAGGCGGTGGCTCCCGAGGCCTACACCGCGCTGTTCTCCGACCCCAAGGCCCGGCAGGGCATCGACCTGGTCATGACCATTTGGTACGACTCCACCCCGGATCCGCTGGAGTTCTACGGGATCCTGCGGACCGGCAACTTCTCGAATTACGGCGGATACTCCAACCCCGACTACGACAAGCTCGTCGACGAGGCGGGAGCCGAGGCCGACTCCGCGGCCCGTGCCGCCGTCGTCGCCAAGCTGCAGGAGATCGCGGTCCGCGACATGGTGTGGATCCCGCTGTACGAGGTGCCGCACAGCATGTTCCTCAACAACCGGCTCACCGGGGCGCCCACCGGCATCGCCCAGCTGGTCTACCCCTGGGCCGCCCCGCTCGGGTCGGCGGGCTGATGGGCGCCTTCCTGGCCCGCAGGCTGGCCGGACTGGTCGCGACCTTGGCCGGCGCGTCGTTCGCGGTGTTCGCCGCGGTGTACCTGGCTCCGGGCGATCCGGCCTCGTTCCTCACCCAGGGCCGCTCGGCCTCGCCGGAGGCGCTCGCCGCGATCAGGGCGCAGTACCACCTCGACGATCCGTTCCTCGTGCAGTACCTCAAGTGGGTCAGTGGCGCGCTGAGCGGCGACTTCGGCCGCTCGGTGCAGTTCCGGCAGGACGTGACCGGCCTGATCCTGGCCCGGCTGCCCACGACGCTCTTCCTGGTCGGCTACGCCGGGCTGCTCATCGTGCTCGCGGGGCTGCTCCTCGGCGCGCTGGCCGCGCTACGGCCCGGGCCGCTCGACCGGATCGTCCTCATCGGCACCGGCGTGGCCACCGCGACCCCCTCGTTCGTCGCGGCGATCGGCCTGATCTCGCTGTTCTCGGTGCAGCTCGGCTGGTTCCCCGCCTTCGGCAACGGCACCGGACTGACCGGCCGCCTCTGGCACCTGACTCTGCCCGCGGCCGCGCTGGCCCTGACGTTCGCCGGCCTGCTGGCCCGCGTCACCCGGGCGTCGATGCTGGAGGAGCTGGCCCGCGAGCACGTGGAGGTGGCGCGCTCGCGCGGCGTCCCGGAGCAGGCGGTGATCCGTCGGCACGTGCTGCGCAACTCGCTCGGGCCGATCAGTACGGTCACCGGCACGGTGGTGGCCGGGCTGCTGGTCGCCACCTCGATCGTGGAGAGCGCCTTCGGCCTGTCCGGCGTCGGGCAGCTGCTGGTCAGCTCGGTCACCGTCAAGGACTTCCCGGTGGTGCAGGCCGTCACCACCTTGATCGTCGTCGTGTTCGTGCTGGCCAACCTGCTGGTGGACCTGCTCCAGCCGGCCATAGATCCGCGCCTGTCGCACGGGCAGAGCCGGGCGTTGTGAAGGAGTTCCCGTGACAGCCGTGACACTCCACCGCCGGTACCGGCTGCCGGCGGACAACCTGACCGTGGCCGGTGTGGCCGTCCTGGCGGTCCTGGTAGCCGTGGCGATCCTGGCCCCGCTGGTGGCGCCGCACGATCCGCTCGCCATCGACTTCTCGGCCGCTCTCAGCGGGCCGAGCTCCGATCACCTGCTGGGGGCCGATCAGTCGGGCCGCGACGTCCTGTCCCGGCTGATCTTCGGTGCGCGGGCGGGACTGCTCGGCCCGCTGCTGGTGGTGACCCTGTCGACCGTGGCCGGCACGCTGCTCGGGGTGCTGGCCGCCTGGTGCGGGGGCGTCGTCGACGCCGTCCTGTCGCGGGGCATGGACTTCGTCTTCGCCTTCCCCGCGCTGCTGCTGGCGATCACCTTGGTGGCCATGTTCGGCCCGGGGCTCTCCGCGCCCGTGGTGGCGATGAGCATCGCCTACACCCCGTACGTCGGGCGGCTGGCCCGCGGCGTGGCCATGCGGGAGATGTCCCGGCCCTACATCCACGCCTACCGGGTGCAGGGCTGGTCCGGGTGGACGATCTGCCTGCGGCACCTGGTCCCCAACGTGCTGCCGCTGATCTTCGCGCAGTCGGCGATCAATTTCGGCTACGCGCTCATGGACCTGGCGGCGCTGTCGTTCCTCGGGTTCGGCACCCAGCCGCCCGTGCCCGACTGGGGCGCCATGATCAACGAGGGCGCCTCGGCCCTGCTCCAGGGCGCGATGCTGCCCGCGCTGGCCCCCGGCGCCGCCGTCGTGATCACGGTGGTGGCCTTCAGCACCGTCGGCGAGGGCATCGCCGACCGCGTCGCGAGGAGGCAGCGGTGATGGGCGGCCCCCTGCTCGACATCGAGGAACTCTCCGTACGGCTGCCGCCGGGCCAGGCCGCGCGCCCCATCCTGGACGCGGTGTCGCTGCGCGTCTCCCAGGGCGAGGCCGTCGGGCTCGTCGGCGAATCCGGGTCCGGCAAGTCCGTCACCTGCCGGGCCGTGCTCGGCCTGCTCCCCGAGCGGACCAGTGTCGGCGGCCGCATCGTGGTCGGCGGGCAGGACGTACTCGCGAAGCCGGCTGCTTGGCTGCGCGAGTTCAGGCGACGGCGGGTCGCGATGATCTTCCAGGACCCGCGGGCGTCGGTCAATCCGGTCCGGAGGGTCGGCGACTTCGTGACCGAGGGCCTCAGGGCGGGCGGCACACCGTACAAGCAGGCTCTTGCCCGAGCGGAGGAGCTGCTGGAGGCGGTGGGCATCGACGATCCCCGCTCCGCGTTGCGCCGCCATCCGCACGAGTTCTCCGGAGGGATGCTGCAGCGGGTGATGATCGCGGGGGCGCTGGCGGCGGAGCCCGATCTGCTGCTGGCCGACGAGCCGACGACCGCGCTGGACGTCACCACGCAGGCTGAGGTCATCGCGATCCTGTCGCACCTGCGGACGGCGCGCGGGATGGGGATGCTGTTCGTCACCCATGACCTGGAGCTGGCCGCGGCCATCTGTGACCGCATCTACGTGATGTACGCGGGCCGGATCGTCGAGGCGCAGGCCACCGGCGGGCTGTTCACGCGGCCACGCCACCCCTACACCGCCGGGCTGCTGGCGGCCACCCCGCGGCTGGAGTCCGATCAGCCTCCGCACGGTGTCGCCGGCCGGCCGCTGTCGCTCGCCGAGGCGCCGGACGGTTGCGCCTTCGCGGCACGCTGCCACCTGGCCGAGGACCGGTGCCGCGAGCACCGGCCCGCCCTCGAGGTCCTGGGGCACGCCCACGTGGCGTGCCTGCGCGCGGAGGAGCCGGTTCATGACTGAGAACGTGCTGGAGGTCGAGGGGCTGCGCAAGTCGTTCGGCGGCAGGCCCGCCGTCGACGGCGTCTCCATCTCCCTGCGGCCGGGCGGCTCGCTCGCCGTGGTGGGCGAGTCCGGATCGGGCAAGACGACGACCGCCCGGATGCTCGTCGGCCTGGAAGCGCCGGACGCCGGGCGGATCAGCGTCCAGGGCCGTGACCGTTCGCGCAAGCCGCGAGGACGCGCCGCCAGGCTGTCCAGGGCACGAGAGATCCAGATGGTCTTCCAGGACCCCTATCTCTCGCTGGACCCCCGCATCACCGTGGCCGAGTGCGTCGAGGAACCCCTGCGGCTGCACTTCGGCCTGAGCAGGCAGGAGCGCCGCGCCCGCCGCGACGAACTCCTCGATCTCGTCGGGCTCGGCGAGCGAGAGGCGGCCGTGCTCCCCAGGCGGCTGTCCGGCGGCCAGCGCCAGCGGGTCGCCATCGCCCGCGCGCTGGCCACCGAGCCGAAGGTGCTGATCCTCGACGAGGCCACCTCGGCACTCGACGTGTCGATCCAGGCGCAGATCCTCGACCTGCTGGCCCGGATCCGCCGAGAGCTCGACATCGCCTACGTCTTCATCACCCACGACCTCGCCCTGGTCCGGCACGCGGCGAGCGACAGCGTCGTGCTCTATCGCGGCAAGGTCGTCGAGTCCGGGCCGACGGCACAGGTCCTGTCCGCCCCCGAGCACCCCTACACCCGCCTGCTGCTGCACTCCGTGCCGCGGCCCGGCTGGAACCCCGCCCAGATCGCCGCCGACCGGCGCGCCCTTCAGGAGATCATGTGAGTGACCTCGCCTACCTGTCCGCCACCGACGCCCTGGAGCTGTTCAGGACCCGGGCGCTCTCCCCCGTCGAGCTCATGACCGCGGTCATCGAGCGGGCGCAGGCCGTCGAGCCCCGGGTCAACGCGCTCAGCGAGAAACTGTTCGACGAGGCGCTCGACCAGGCCAAGAAGGCAGAGCGCGGCTATCTGGGCGGCGGGTCGCCGCGACCGCTCGAAGGACTCCCGGTGGCCGCCAAGGACGAGCAGCCGATCGCCGGGAGACGCGCCTCCGACGGCTCCCTCGCCTCCGCCGACCACCTCGCCGACACCACCCATCCCGTCGTCGAGCGCGTCATGGCCGCCGGAGGAATCGTCCACGCCCGCACCACCACACCGGAGTTCTGCTGCGCCGCCTTCACCCACTCCCGCCTGTGGGGCGTCACCCGCAACCCGTGGAACCTGGACTACTCGCCGGGCGGCTCCTCCGGTGGCTCGGGCGCCGCGCTCGCCTCGGGGACGGCGACGATCGCCACCGGGTCGGACATCGGCGGCTCGATCCGCCTGCCCGCCTCGGCCACCGGCACCGTGGGCTACAAGCCGCCCTACGGGCGGGTGCCCGCCATGTCCCCCTTCAACCTGGACCACTACTGCCACGACGGGCCGATGGCCAGGACCGTCGCCGACTGCGCGCTGCTCCAGAACGCCATCGTCGGCCCGCACCCCGGCGACGTCGTGTCCCTGCGCCCCGCGGTCCGCATCCCCGACCGGCTCGGGGACGTCGCCGGGCTGCGTGTCGCCTACTCCCTCGATCTGGGCGACTGGGAGATCGAGCCCGACGTCGCCGCCAACACGCGTGCGGTCGCCGACGCGCTCGCCGCCGCCGGCGCGATCGTCGAGGAAGTGGAGGTACGGCTGCGCCGGGCCGACGTCATGCGCGCGGCCTTCATCCACTTCGGCACCATCTTCGGCCCCATGGTCGCGCGCGTCGCGGCGGCGCATCCCGGCGAGCTCACCCCCTACGCGCTCGCGTTCGCCGAAGAGACGCGCGCCGCCGTGGAGCGGGACGGCTTCCTGGCCGGGCTGGAGCTGGAGGGTCGCATCTACGCCGTGATCGGCGAGTTGCTGGACCGCTACGACGCGCTGATCTGCCCGACGGCGGGCGTGGCGGCACTGCCCGCGGGCGAGGACTACGTGGACACCAAGCTGACGGTCAACGGGGTCCAGCTCGATCACTACCTGGAGTACTCGCTGACGCCGGTCTTCAACATCGCCAGCCGTTGCCCGGTGCTCAACGTCCCCTCCGGGCTGTCGTCCCAAGGCGTGCCCACGGGCGTGCAGATCGCCGGCCGCAGCTACGACGACGCGACCGTCTTCCACCTCGGCGCAGCCATCGAGCGCGTCCGCCCGTGGCCCACGCGCCCCCAGCTCTGAGGCCGAAGGAGACCAGCATGACCCCTGCCGACACCGTCTTTCTCAACGGTTGCGTCCGCACCATGGATCGCGCCGGCACTACCACCACGGCGGTCGCCGTCCACGACGGGCGAATCGTGGCCGTCGGCGGCGACGAGCAGGTACGCGCGATGGCCGGGCCGGCCACCGAGGTCGTCGACCTGGCCGGCCGGGCCCTGCTGCCCGGCTTCCAGGACGCCCACGTGCATCCGGTGCTCGCCGGGCTCGCCATGATCCGGTGCGACCTGCACGAAGCACACGACGCCGACGAGGCGCTCGCCACGATTCGCGCGTACGCCACGGCCAACCCCGAGGCGACCTGGATCTCCGGCGGCGGATGGTCCATGGAGTGGTTCCCCGGCGGCACGCCGAGCCGCCACGAACTGGACAGGGTGAGCCCTGACCGGCCGGTCTACCTGACCAACCGGGACGGGCACGGCGCCTGGGTCAACACCCGGGCCCTGCGGCTGTGCGGGATCGACGCCGGGACGCCCGACCCCGCTGACGGACGCATCGAGCGCGAACCAGACGGAGCCCCGCAGGGAACCCTCCACGAGGGCGCCGCCTCGATCGTGGGCCGCCACGTCCCTCAACCGACCGCCGAGGACATGCTCCGCGCCCTCCAGGCCGGCCAGCGGCGCATGCACCAGGCAGGGGTGACGGCCTGGCAGGACGCGATGGTGAGCCCAGAGGTTCAACGGGCCTACGAAAGCGCCGCCAGGTCCGGAGTGCTCACCGCCCGTGTGGTCGGCGCCCTGTGGTGGGACCGGGATCGAGGCGAGGAGCAGCTCCCCGAGCTGCTGGCCCGCCGGACGGTCGTCGGCCGGTTCCGGACCAGCAGCGTGAAGATCATGCAGGACGGCGTGGCGGAGAACTTCACCGCCGCGATGACCTCCCCCTACCTGGACGGCTGCGGATGCCAGACCGGCAACCAGGGCATCAGCTTCATCGGACCGGACGAACTCCGCGAGTACGTCACCCGGCTCGACGCCGTCGGAGTCCAGGTCCACGTCCACGCCGTAGGTGACCGGGCCGCCCGCGAAGCCCTGGACGCCTTCGAAGCGGCCCGCAAGGTCAACGGCCCGAACGGCAACCGCCACCACATCGCCCACCTGCAGGTCGTCCACCCCGACGATGTCCCGCGCTTCGCCGCCCTCGGCGTCACCGCCAACATCCAGCCGCTGTGGGCGGCGCACGAGCCGCAGATGGACGATCTGACGATCCCGTTCCTCGGGCCGGAGCGTGCCGGCTGGCAGTACCCCTTCGGCGGACTGATGCGCACGGGGGCGCACCTGGCCGCGGGGAGCGACTGGCCCGTCAGCAGCCCCGACCCCTTCCTCGGCATCCACGTCGCGGTCAACCGGATGATTCATGGCGAATCAGAGCGGGCGTTCCTGCCCGAGCAGCGCCTCCCTCTGACCGCTGCGCTGTCCGCGTACACGATCGGCACAGCGTGGCTCAACCACCATGACGACCGGACGGGAACCATCGAGCCGGGCAAGCTCGCCGACCTCGTCATCACAGATGGCGACCCCTTCTCCACGCCGCCCGGCGAACTGGCCGGCATCACCGTCCTGGCCACCTACGTGGAGGGAAGGCTGCTCCACCGACATCCGGATCTCTGATACACAGAAGCCGGCGCGAGGAGGATCAGCACGACTGAACAAGTGGGTCTCCGCAGCTCAGGACGGCCGACGGAGCCGGTGCCGAAGGCGGGCCGGCTGGTCTGGGATGTACCGGTATGCGAGCGCTGATTTCGGTATGTTGCGTAGTTTGAGACCGACCGAGATCTGCGACAGAAGGGAACGGCACGTGCACGACGATGCCGGCCTGCAGGCGCTCCGCGAGGCGGCGCGCCTATCCCCGGACAACCTCCCCCTGCGGCAACACCTCGCCGGGCAGCTCCTGGCCAAGGGGTATCTCGCCGAGGCCGAGGCCGAATACCGCGCCGCGCTCGTGCTCGCGCCCAAGAACGCCGACATCACGGCCGGGCTGGCGGAGGCGTTCGTCCGGCAGAGCGCCTTCGGCGCCGCGCTGGCGGCGCTCGAACCGTTGCTGGCCTCGCCCGGGTACCCGCCCAGGCTGGGCGTGCTGGCGGCTCGGGCGCTGTTCGGTGAGGGCGACACGGCGAGGGCGGGGTACCGCTACCACGAGGCGGTCTCCCGTGACCCGTCCGTGGCCGACGCCGACCTCGCCGCCCGGCTGTCGGCCCCGCCGGCCCCGCTGTACGCCACTGCCCCTCCGGCGGCCGCCGCGCCGGCGGACGAGACCAGCACGGAGGTGGAGCACTCCGGCCTCACCTTCGCGGACGTGGCCGGCATGGACACGGTCAAGGAGGCGCTGCGGGTCAAGCTGCTGCTGCCGATCCAGCAGCCGGAGCTGTTCGCCGCGTACGGCAAGCGCGCCGGTGGCGGGGTGCTGCTGTACGGGCCTCCGGGAGCGGGCAAGACGCACCTGGCCAGGGCCGCCGCCGGTGAGCTCGGCGCGTCCTTCGTCAACGTGGGGCTGGCCGACATCCTGGACATGTACATCGGCTCCAGCGAGCGCAACCTGCGGGCCACGTTCGAGCTGGCGCGCCGCAACCGCCCGTGCGTGCTGTTCTTCGACGAGGTCGACGCGCTGGCCGCGCGTCGCTCCGACATGCGCCAGGCGCACACGCGGCAGGTCGTCAACCAGTTCCTGGCCGAGCTCGACGGCGTGGACCAGAACGCCAACGAGGGCGTCCTGGTGCTGGCGGCCACGAACGCGCCCTGGTACGTGGACGTGGCCTTCCGCCGTCCGGGCCGGCTCGACCAGCCGGTGTTCGTCCCGCCGCCCGACGCCGCGGCGCGCGCGGCCATCCTGCGCATCCTGTGCCGGAACAAGCCCCTGGCCGAGATGGACTTCGACGCGGTGGCGCGGGTCACCGACCAATTCGTCGGGGCGGACCTGAAGGGCCTGGTGGACCGGGCGGTGGAGGTGAAGCTCCAGCAGTCGATCAGCGCGGGCCGTCCCATCCCGCTGTCGACGCCCGACCTGCTGGCGGCCGCGAAGAGCGTGCGGCCCACGGCGGTCCGCGAGTGGATGGCCACGGCGCGCAACTACGTGATGCACGCCAACGACTCCGGCGCCTGGGACGAGCTGATGCCCTGGGTCAAGGGCAAGTGGTGACGGTCGCCGACCCACTCCAGCGGGCGCGGACGCTCATGCAGATGCGCCGCCCGGCCGAGGCCGAGCGGGAGTTGCGCGGCCTCCTCGCCCAGGAGCCGCAGCACACCACCGCGCACGCCTTCCTGGCGCTCGCCCTGGTCGAGCAGGGCAGCGTGGCCGAGGCGGTCGCGGAGGCGCACGAGGCGGTGGGGCTGGCGCCCGAGCAGTGGTTCACCCACTACGCGGCCGGACAGGTGCACTACCGCGCCCGCCGTCCCGCCGAGGCGATGGCCGCCATCAACGCCTCCCTGGACCTCGAACCCGAGTACGCGCCGACCTGGGAGCTGCTGGCCCGCACGCAGATGCTGACGGGCCAGTGGCCCCAGGTGGCAGAGGCGGCACGCCGCGGGCTGGCCATCGATCCGCAGGATGCGGACCTGGCGAGCCTGCTGGCGCTGGCCCTCACCCATCTCGGGGACGCCGAGCAGGCCAGGGCCGCCGCCGCGCACGCCGTACAGCTGGACCCGGAGAGCGCCACCGCGCACCTCGTGTACGGCCATGCGGCGCTGGCCTGCGGAGATCCCCGGACGGCGGCGGACGCCTTCCGCGAGGTGCTCCGCCTCGACCCCGGCTTCGACCAGGCCAGGGATCTTCTCGTGACGGCGCTGAAGCAGCGCAATCCCCTCTACAGGGGGCTCGCGCGGCTGCGGGGCCGGTTCCGCGGCGGTTGGTGGCAGGTGTTCCTGCTGCCCGCGGTCCCGCCCCTCATCGCAGTGTTCGTGCTCATCGCGGTGCTGCACTGGGCGGCCTGGGTCGCCGAGGCGTGGACCACGCTGCGGCTGGCCCGCGCCAAGGCCACCCGGCTGCTCTTCGAGGGCACCGAGACCCGCGTGGCCGTACTGGGGTGCTGCCTGGTGGCCGTGGGCGCGGCGCTGCTCGTCCTGGGTGTGGCGCTGGGCCAGGACGCGATCGGCACCGCGGGCGTGGCCGTCATGGCCCTGGTCACCCCGGTCCAGGAAGCCGTGCACACCGGCTCGGCTCGCGGTCGTGCGGTCCTGTACGGCTGGACGGCCCTGCTCGGCCTGGCCATCGTCACGTCGGTGGTTCTCACCTCGGTGGCCACGGCGCTGCTGGGCGTGTACGCCGGGCTGGCCACGATCTGGGTGGCGGCGGGCGTACGGCGCGTGCTCGGCAGCGAGGGGTAGCGGGCCGCTCAGGGTTCTCCCCTTATTGGGAAGCAAGGCCGTGCGGCATCACATCTCGTGGGCCGAGGGTCGCGGGTCCCTCAGGTCGAGAGGAGTTCGCCGACCTCGCCCAGGCGCAGCCGGCCGTCCTGGTCGTTCGCGGCATGCAGCACTGTCTCCCAGCCCGCTGCGATGGCCGCGACCTCCTGCCGGTCGGCGTATCCGGAGTGCACGCGAAGAGAGGCGACCTGTGCCGGCGCCTGGGCGTGGTGCAGTCGATGGGCAGGGTCGGCTGCGCGCTGGACAACGCAGCGGCGGAGGCGTTCAACAGCACGCTCAAAGTCGAGTACGTGCACCGCCACCGGTTCCGCACCCGAGCCGAGACCCGCCTGAAGATCGCGGCCTGGATCGCCGACTTCTACAACACCACCCGGCGACACAGCGCCAACGACGGCCTGCCGCCCAATCACATTCGAACGTCACATGATCGACAACAGGACAGCCTCATCGGCCCTGCTGAGGACCGCTGTGGCATAGGACCGTCTTTACGTTTTCAGGGGATTGACATCACGGCCTCCCACCTAAATCGGTGAGGTCGCCACGCGCCATATCCCTGCGCCCTACAAGGGCCAGACTGCGCCGCGGACATCTGAGTCCTGAACAGGCCCTAACGAGCCCGGAACTAATCCATCACTTTCCCCGTCTATTGAGATAGGACGAGGAAGGCTGCCCACATGGTCGAGACTCCGCCACGCAACCGATTCAAGCTCCGCGCGCCAAACTCTCTGGATCCTATCGAGGATAGGGTCATCTTGCTTATCTGTGTGATCGTTGTCGGCGCGAGCGTGGTAGGAGCGGTCTACAACTGGCCACCAACCGTGCTGCTGCCACTGATCTTCGTAGCGCTATACGCCATCTTGCGCAGTCTGCTGCCCTTGCGTGGCATGCATCAGACCTTGCAGCAAACACGGGCCGAACTCACGGCCGTGAGACGCGAACTCGCTGGCCCTGGCCATCAATGTACAGAGTTCCGAAGATATGCAAACAATCGCGAGTTTTATAGCGCTCTAAGAGCCGCTATCCTAGACAGTGCTGAAAATCAACTCGATGTCTGGTATGTACGACAGGCGCCACCGACTACACTCGCCCAGAAGGAAGCCAGGCAGTACTTCGATGCCGTGCTGCGTTGGGCGAAGGACAATTCCTCCAGGTCTGCCCGTCGCCTCATTTGCGTGAACTCTGACCATATGCGCAGGTGGGCGGTCGAGCACTATAGGCAGACGCGGACGGTACCCAACTACGAGGCACATGTCGTCGAGTGGGACCTCAAGGCCGACCTGCTGAATATGGCGATCGTGGACGAACGCCTCGTGTTCCTCGCGTTCTCCGGCGGCACCAACCAAGTCATCCGTGGGATGAGCATGGATGATCCGGAGGCTGCCAAGTACTTCACTGACTACTTCAACCAGCACTGGCTCACATCGGTGCCGCTACGCACGTGGATCGACCGTCCGGCCCATGATTGAGACCGTGCCATCCCACGCCATGCCCCCACCACGTTTTCGGGCCTTCCGGATCGCAGTAGGATCCGTCAGCGAAAGGGAGAAGGCGAGGTTATGTGCGCTTTGCACCCTGGGGTCCGGATTCCTCCCGGCCCTAAAGCTAAAGGACCGGGCTTCCTCCGAAGGTCATGGTGAGCCGGGAATCCGCCCCCCGGCCACATCGACGTCCCCCGGCTGGCGAAGCTGCTTCGAGCAGGCGCCAGTCTCGTTTTCCATGACGTCCAGGACTATTCTCCGCGGGTGGCGGAAATCTGTCGCGTCGTGGAGCGGCGCACCGGCCTGGTGACGGCGGCGACCGCTTTTCTCTCCCAGCCCTGGCGGTCGCCGGAGTTGATACGGGACTGGATGGAGAAGGTGGCTGAATGGCGAAGACCCGGCTCGAAGGAGGCAACGACGGGGGCGCGATCCGCGTGGGCGCGACGGTCCGGCGGGCCGTGAACACCTGGACGCCCGCGGTCCACGAGCTCCTCAGGCACCTGGAGGGCAAAGGCTTCGCCGAAGCGCCGCGCGTCCTGGGCTTCGACGACGAAGGCCGCGAGATCCTCACCTACCTCGAAGGCGAGACCATGGGCAACCGCCTGGTGTGGCCCGGGTGGACGCGGACCGAGGACACACTCCGCCAGGTGGCCTGGTGGCTGCGCGCCTACCACGTGGCCGTGTCGGACTTCGTCCCCCCGCGGGACGCCGCCTGGCGAGGCGGTGGCAGGTGGTCACCCGGACTGATCATCGCGCACAACGACGCGAGCCCGTTCAACGCCGCCTGGCACGAGGGGCGCCTGGCCGGCTTCTTCGACTGGGACTTCGCCGGCCCGATCACCGTGGAATCCGATGTGGCCTGGACCGCGCTGAGCTGGGTCCCCCTGCACTCGCGGCGCGTGGCGGCGTCGGAGGGCTTCACCGACTTCGACGCCCGGCCCAGGCGGCTGCGCCTGTTCCTGGACGCGTACGGATGGCAGGGCGACCCCAGGGTGATCATCAAGGAGATCCAGGCGCGCATGAGCGCGCGCGCCGATGACATACGGCGGGGCGCGGCACGCGGCGACCAGTTGTACGCGAAGTTGATGCAGCGGGGATTCGCCGCCGACATGGACCGGGCCGTTCAGGAACTGAATGACTTCGCCGGCGCGCGAAAAGATTGACAGCTTATGCGGAGGGTCACTCGGCGCGCCGGAGACATTTCGTGGGTAGAATCCAGGTCATTCACCCGAGAGGAAGAGGGGAAGCTATGAAGCGACGTCCCGTAATGCTGAAGGTGAACGAAGAGCCGTTGCGTGTCGGAGCGGTCACGGCATCGAACTCCGTCGGTAACTGATCCGATAGTCCGGGCGAGGCGGAGGCCGGGTCTTCCGCCTCATTCCCGGCTGAGGGCATTGGGTGCGGCATGAGCGATTCGGGATGGCGTCCACGCCTGCGGGAAAGCGTGATTGTGCAGATGGACGGGGACGAACTGCTGTTCCTGTGCACCGCCGATCGGACCGTGAAGCGATTTACCGCAGACGACTTCGTGAAACGCGTCGTCGTTCTCCTGGACGGGCGGCGAACCGTTGACGACATCGAGAGAATGGTCTGCGACGGCGATTCGGAAAGGCGTGCGGATCTGCGCGACGTTCTCACGGTCCTGTCCGAGGAGCGGATTCTGAGCAAGGTCGGCGACGTCGCCGAGGAGTTCGGGCGGCTGGGCGGCGAGCGTGCCGAGTTCTACGACCGGCAGTTACGGCTCCTGCAGGACTTCTGCGACGAGGGCCTGGCCGACTGCGCGAGCGGGGTCCAGTTGCAGAGGCGTCTCGACGGCTCCACCGCTGTCGTCTGCGGCGTCGGCGGGCTGGGCGGCTGGGTGGCGCTGTCGCTGGCGAACGCCGGCGTGGGAACGATCCGGATCTGCGACTTCGACCGGGTGGAGCCGTCGAACCTCACCCGGCAGGCGCTGTTCACCGCCGGCGACACGGGGCGGCACAAGGTCGACGCGGCCGCCGCCAGGCTCCGCGCCGTCAACCCCTTCATCACGGTCGAACCCGTGAACCGCAGGATCCACGGCCCCGGCGATCTCGCCGATCTGCTGGACGGAGCGGACGTCCTGGTCAACGCGGCAGACCAGCCGTCCGCGAACGACGTGGCCGGCTGGGTGGCCGAGGCGTGCTGGCCGGATGTCCCGCACATCATGGGCACCGGGTACGCGTACCACATCGGGGTCATCGGCACGACGATCCTCCCGGGGAGGTCGGCGTGCTGGGCGTGCGTGCGCGCCGAGACGTTCGCCGACCACGGTCGTGACCGCATGGAGTCGCTGGTGGGCAAGCGAGAGAAGGCGGGCGCGGTCGGAGCCCTCTGCGGGCTCGTGGGCAACATCCTGGCGTGGGAGGCGGTCCGCGTCCTCACCGGGCTTCCACCGGCGCTCACCGGCCGCTGGACCGAGATCGACTTCTGGCCGCTGGAGCTGCGATCCAGGCCCATCCCGCAGCGGCCGGACTGCCCCGCCTGCGGTGCGGGCTCCCTGACGGGCACCCCCGGATAGCCCCCGGGGCGCCGCCCATGTGGACACAGCGAGCCGCCCGGGGTCGGCGTGGGTGCCTGC
Source organism: Nonomuraea sp. NPDC005983 (assembly GCF_040614375.1). Lineage (NCBI taxonomy): Bacteria > Bacillati > Actinomycetota > Actinomycetes > Streptosporangiales > Streptosporangiaceae > Nonomuraea > Nonomuraea sp. NPDC005983. Next base: position 4,383 of record NZ_JBEXUP010000038.1, on the reverse strand, counting down.
CGACCCCGGGCGGCCGGGGTGCGCGCCGTGCGGTCAGTCCGGCTTCGGGGTGGAATGGATGATCTTGACGGCTTCAGCGGGGGTGATGACGTGGTCGGCGACCAGCTTGGCGGTGGTCTTGGCGACGTACGCGGTCAGCTGGGGCCCTTCGTAGCGTTCGTCCTCGATGAGGTCTTCGAGGGTGCAGCCGTCGGGGCGGAACCGGTTGGCCACGCCGCTGTCGGTGGTCTTGATGACCACGGTCGGTGAGATGTCGGAGTGCGGGCAGGCGTCCGGGGGCGGGGTGTACCGGAGCAGGTGGGCGCCGCCCTGGACGGCGTTGTTGGCGGCCTTGACCCCGCTGCGGAACCACAGGTTGCCCTGCGCGTCCTGAGAGGTCCGGTACGTCCCGCTGTCCCGCACGACCGTGAACTCGTACGACAGCGGGTCGATGCGGATCAGCAGGCCGTCGAGTGAGGCGTACACGTGCGAGTCGGGATTGACGTGCAACTCGTCCTGGACTCCGCTGTACCCGGCGGGCAGCGTGATCCGCCGGACCACCTTGGAGGTGGCCGGGTCGAGCACGAAGACGGTGCCGTCGGCGAGCCCCCAGAGCTTCCCGTCGGGTCCCTCGACGACCGAGGTGATCGAGGACGCGCCCGGCACAGGTGTGAGCTCGCCCGTCTTGGCCCCGTCGTCCAGGGAGTAGGTGAAGAGCTTGGCCTCGGTGGCCTTCGGGGTGGTGCCGCCGCCGCCGTTGATCGTGGTGCCGCCCCACAGCGTGCCGCCCAGCACGGCGAGCGAGATCACTCCCTGGTCCTGCACCGGCGCCTTGAGGACGGTGTGCTGACCGCTGCCGAAGTCGTAGACGGTGAGCGCCCCTCCCCACAGCCCGTAGTCGGGGGTGCTGCCGACGTACATCTTGCCGCCCGAGGTGGCGAAGGCCTGTGGCCTGTTCTGCCCGTCGTCGATCAGGCGGAACAGCTCTCGCGGGTTGGTGCCGGAGGCCCAGGGCCGGGCGGGGTCGTACTCGAGCACGGCCCCGCTGGGATACGTCCCGAGGTACAGCTTGCCCGAGCGCCAGAACAGGCCGTCGGCCTGGCCGGCGCGGCCGAGCTCGGTGACCTTGCCGGTGGCGGGGTCGAGGGTGGCGAGGGTGCCGTTGATGTAGAGGTTGGTGTAGATCTTCCCGTCCTGGCCGGCGCTGACGTTGTTGATGTCGATCGGCTGGGCGGGGAAGGGCAGCTTGAAGCGTTGCGACGCGCCGGTGCGCGGGTCGTAGGAGAGGGCGTCGCCGAAGTAGTTCCCGATCAGCGCGTAGAGGGTGCCGTCGACGAAGCCCCAGCCGACGCCGGGCCCACCGGCCGTGACCGGCCCAGGCACGGGCTCGGGCCGGTCGGCGGCCAGGTCGTAGCGCCACAGCGCGGTGCCGGAGGTGAAGTAGACGTAGCCGCCCTCGGCCGTGCGAGTGGTGCCGCGCGAGCTCATCGTGAAGCCGTCGGCGAGGACGGCGCCGGTGTCAGGGTCGAGCACGAGCCCCTGAAGCTTGTTGCGTTTGACGAAGAGCTTGCCCGCGACCAGGTTCAGGTCGTACGGATAGTTCGGGTCGCCGCGTAGCGCCTCGGGCCAGATGTCTCGCTTGTCGCCTGTGCGGAGGTCCATCCGGATCAGGTGGCCGCCCGTGCCGATCGAGGCCCACAGCAGCTCCCGCTCGGCGTCGACCGCCACGTCGGTGACGTACTGCTGGCCGTCGTACATGCGCCCGAGGTCGCGGAGGCCGGTGCCGGGCGAGTAGGAGAACGCGTGCGCGTCCGGATAGGTCCCGCCGTAGACGGTGCCGTTCCTGCCGGGCTGGAACCCGTAGAGGACCGTCTGGCCGGGCACCGGCGCGCCCAGGTCGACGGCCTTGTCGCCGTCGTAGCGGTACACGTGCCCGTTGGGGTAGCTCCCCGCGTACACGGCCCCGTCGTCGGCCTGGGTGATGCCCCAGGCGCCCGACGCGCCGGGGAGCTCGGCGGTGCCGAGGTGCTCGCGGGTGACCGGGTCGAGTTTGGCCACCACGCCCGGCGTGCCCATCTGGGCGCTGTAGACGACCGGCCGGCCGGCCTGGTCCGTCCCGAAGACGCCCTCGAGCACGGTGAGCGCACTGGACTGGACGCCGAAGTCGGTGACGGTGCCCGGCCCGAGCAGCAGCGTCGTGGACAGCAGGATCGCAGTCAGTTTCATGTGAGTTTCACCAGGTCCCGTCCGCGCAGTGTGTAGAGGGCGCAGCCGCCGGCGGCGAGCTTGGCCCCGTCGAACCAGTCGCCCGCCAGCCCGTCGGCCACGGTCGAGATGCTGAGGTCGCGCAGGTCCACGCGGTAGACCCGGTCGCCCCTGCTGACCGCCTCGCCGGAGATCCCGTAGAGCTGCCCGTCCAGGACGGCCAGGTCGCCGCCGTACGTGCCGACCTGCACGCTCCTGGTCACCCGCCGCGTCTCCGGGTCGGCCTCGAAGAGCACGCCCGAGTCGGTCACCCCGTAGAGCCGGCCGCGCAGCCGTGCCACGTCGGCGATGAACTCGGCCCCTGGCACGGGTTCGAACTGCCACAGCAGCCTGCCCGCGCGCAGGTCGTACGCGGCCAGCCGGGCGGTGCGGGTCTTGGGCGGCAGCCCGAAGCCTTCCTGGATGTAGGTGCCGAGGTAGGCGACGCCGTCGTGGGCGGTCACGGAGTAGACGCTCTGGTCCGGCACGACCGGCCTGCGCACGTTGAGCGCGCCGGTGCCCGGCCGGTACGTCGACAGCGCGCCGCCCTCCTGACCGGGCTCCGGCTGGGTCGGGATCACCAGCGAGCGGGTGCCCGGGTCGTAGGCCATGTCGCGCGGCCTGTCCTGCCGGTTGCCGATCCTGGCCAGCAGCTCGGCGGTGTCGCTGCCCGGGCGGTGACCGTACAGCAGGGCCTGAGTGTAGACGCCGGTGTAGAGGTGGCCGTCGACCTCCGCCATCGACTTCGGCTCGCCGGGCAGGCCGATCCGCCGGGACCCGCCGGCCAGGTCGTGCACCTGCATCCCGCCCTTGCCGCCGAGGTAGACGCGGCTGTCGTCGGCGTAGACGGTCATCGGCTGCTCGGCTCCCGCGCGGAAGCCGCGGGAGACCAGGTTGCGGTAGTCGATCGCGCCGGTGGCCGGGTCGTAGACGAACGCCGCGCCGTCCTGGACTCCCCACATCTTGCCGTCGTGGGCGAGCAGCCGCGGCGTCCCTCCTTCCGGGTACGGGACGCCGAGCGTCTCCACCTTGCCCGCGCGGTAGCGGTACAGCGTGCCGCTGGGGCGGCCGGTGAAGTACACGTCCTGGCCGAGGAACTCCACGGCGGTCACGTACTTCTCCCCCGGGACGGCCACGATCGCGTGGTCGGCGGGGTCGGCCTTGTTCATGACGAGCAGCTCGCCCTGCGAGGAGATGCCCATCGCCAGCCGGGTGGGGCTGATGGCCATGCTGGCGACGAAGTCGCGCCCGGCCAGCTCGGCGGGCAGGATCTCCTTCTTCGCGCCGGTGGCGCGGTCGATGGCCACCAGGTGGGCGTGCGCGCCGACGCCCGCGTACACGGTGTGCTCGTCGGCGGCCAGGCTGCGCACGTACTGCTCGCCGGGGCTGGCGACGCCGAGGTCGCGGGTGCCGCCGGTGGCGGGGTCGTACTCGGCGACCCTGCCCGTCTCGGACATGCCGAGGTAGATCTTGCCGTCGGGTGAGGCGGCGAGGTTCCAGATGAAGTGGTCGTCGAAGGAGGCGGCCTTGGTGACCGTTCCGGTGATCGTGTCGAGCTTGTACAGATCGGACGGGACGTGGGTGCCGACGTACAGGTCGGTGCCGACGCGGGCCATGGCCCAGGCACCGATGCCGGTGGGGATGTCGTGGTGGGCGGTCACCCGGTCGGCGGCGAGGTCGTAGGCGCCGACGACGTTGGGTGACAGGCCGCGGGTGACGGCGTAGAGCGCATCACCGACGAACTCGGCGTTGCCCAGGGCGTTGGTGACGCTGGCGGGGCCGAGGTCGGTGATCGTGCCCCCGGGAGCACAGCGGGTGGAGGCGGCGGAGGCGGCGGGGACGGGAGGCGTGATGAGGGTGAGGGCGAGGCAGGTCAGAGCGGTCCAGTGGCGTAACAGCGGCATGCGACGGCCTTCGCAGGATTACGGTCGAGGGCGAAAGTGTCGAAGTTGGCGACTTTTCGCCCCTGAATGGATAACGGACCCGACCGTAAAATGGGAACGACGCCCTGTCAACCGATCAAGAACAGCCGCCTCACGAGCCGTCCCTCAGCAGGCCTGCTCTCAGAGGGCGTTTGGTTTGATCATTTCGCCCTAGTATGTGCCGCGCCAGGTAGGCGTGTTTTCGCCGGTGATGCGCTTGCTCACGTTGTCGATCATC
>NZ_JBEXUP010000037.1:0-65292 GCF_040614375.1 Nonomuraea sp. NPDC005983 | reverse complement strand
CGCCGGTGTCGGTGCCGAGGCCGAACCTGGCGATGCCGGCGGCCAGCGCGGCCGCGGTGCCGCCGCTGGAGCCGCCGGGGGTGAGGTGGTCGTGGCGTGGGTTGCGCACGTCGCCCCAGTGCGGGTTCTCGCTGGTGATGCCCCAGGCGAACTCGTGCTGGTTGGCCTTGCCGACCAGCAGCGCACCTGCCTGCTCCAGCACCTCGACGCATGGTGCGGTGGTCAGCGCCTCCTGCGTGCCGTACAGCGCCGAGCCCCTGGTCGTGGGCAGGCCGACGACGTCGATCATGTCCTTGGCCACGAACGTCCAGCCGTCGAGCGGGCCGCCGGGCGGCTGCTCGGCGAGCGTGGCGAGCCTGTCGATGACAGGGGTCCGGCCGGCCTCGATGAGGATGTTGTGGTCGCTGTGTCGCCTGATGGCCTCGGCCGATCTGGCGATCGCCGCCGCGCGTTCCATGGGGAGGTCTCCTGTCGAAGGTGCTGGTGCGGACGGGATAGTGGCAGATCCACGGTCGCGGCGTCGAGTGGTCAGACCTCCAGGGCGTCGAGGAGCGCCTGCAACCTGGCGGTCTCGCGGTCCGGCCTGACCAGGGCGAAGATACTGCGGCTGGTGTTCAGCCAGGGTACGTCGGCGACCACCACGCCGGGTCCGTGCCCGGCCAGGGCCAGGTCGGCGACGAAGGCCGCGCCCACACCGGCCTCGATCAGCGTCATCGTGATCTTGAAGTCGTCGGAGTGGCAGGCCACGCGGGGGTGGAGGTCCCAGCGGGCGAACACGCCCTCGAAGAAGGAGGCGTCGCCGCTGGCCGGGTGGTGCATGATCCACGGCAGGTCGACGAGCTGCTCGGCCCGGTAGGGCGACAGATCCGGCCAGCTCGCGGGCAGCACCAGCTTGTAGCGGTCTTCAGCGATCCACCGTCTGCTCAGTGCCGACGGCCAGGACAGCCCCAAGTTACCCACCTGGTAGACGATCGCGGCGTCCATCTCGCCGCCCGCGCCCAGGTGCGGGATGAGCTGGGAGGATTCGGCGACCGAGATCCGCACCCCGGCGCGCTCGGCCGGCTCCATCCGCCGCAGCACGCCGGCCAGCCGGTCGACGAAGCTGGGAAACACCCCCAGCCTGATCTGCCGCTCGCTGCCGCGGTGTACCGCCTGCACCGAGGCGATCATGCGCTCGATGTCGACCAGGACGATCCCGGCATGCCTGGCCAGCACCTCCGCCGCACTGGTCGGCAGCACGCTGTGCGCCGAGCGCTCGAACAGCCGCACACCGATCTTCTTCTCCAGCGCGGCCATCTGCTGGGAGACGGCCGAGGAGGTGTATCCGAGCCGATTGGCCGCGGCGGCGAAGGAGCCCTGTTGTATCACCTCACGCAGAGTACGTAGGTGTTCCGGCTTCAGCATTAGAGTTCCTTGCTCTCAGGGTTGCTAAATGTCGTGTTTATAGCGCTTTCGCGTTCTTTTAGCTACTCCTACAGTGATGCCCACCGTCACTCCGGCAACCTTGAGAGTCACTTTGAGCATCCGTGTGTACCGCAACGCCGCCATCCATACCGGAGCGGGCGGCCATCCGCCGGCCCAGGCCATGGCCGTGGACGGCGAGCACCTTGTGGCCGTCGGCTCCGACGCTGAGGTCCGTGCGGCCGCGGGCCAAGGCGCCGAACTCGTCGATCTGGAGGGCGCCGCGGTCCTGCCAGGTCTCTACGACGCGCACATCCATACCGCGCAGTACGCCCACAGCCTCGGCGCGATCGACCTGCGCGACGTGCGCTCACTGGCCGAGGCGCTGACCATGATCGGTGAGCACGTCGCCAGGCTGCGCCCCGGCGGCTGGTTGTTCGGCGGCCGATGGAACAGCAACACCTGGGACCCGCCGGCCCAGCCGGACAGGTACGCGCTCGACTCCGTCAGCGGCGGCCTGCCGATCGCCCTGCCGAACATCGACGGCCACACCGTGTGGGCCAACTCCGCGGCCCTGCGCCTGGCCGGCATCGACGCCTCGACCCCCGACCCGGTGGGCGGCGAGATCGTCAGGGACGCCGACGGCGAACCCACCGGCATCCTGCGGGAGTCGGCCTCCTACCCGCTGCGCGCCCTCATGGTCTCGGGCGACCTGAGCGACAAACTGCGCCTGGCCCAGGACGAGCTGCTCTCCCTCGGTCTCACCAGCGTGCACGACATCGACGGCGAGGACTGCAGGGACGCCTACCTGCGGCTGCGCGACGCAGGCGAGCTCAAGATCCGCGTCTACAAGGCGATCCCGACCGTCCACCTGGAGGCGGCCATCGCCGAGGGCCGCCGCACCGGGCAGGGCGACGACTGGATCCGCACCGGACCGGTGAAGATCTTCAGCGACGGCGCACTCGGCTCGCACACCTGCCACATGGGCGAGGCGTTCGCCGGTGACCCCGGCAACCTCGGCATCGCGGTCACGCCGTACGACGATCTGGTCAAGCTGTTCAGGACCGCGGCGGACGCCGGCATCGCGATCGCCACGCACGCCATCGGCGACCAGGCCAACCACCTGGTGCTGGACGCCTACGAGGCCATCGGCCGCACCCCTGGGCTGCGCCACCGCATCGAGCACGCCCAGCACCTGCGTCAGGCCGACCTGACCAGGATGGCCAGGCTCGGCGTCGTCGCCTCCATGCAGCCCGTCCACTGCACCAGCGACATCGACCTGGTCGACTCCCTGCTCTCCGGGCACGACCTGGCTTCCTACGCCTGGCGCGGCATGCTGAACTCCGGCGTCGCGCTGGCCTTCGGCTCTGACGCGCCCGTCGAGCACCCCGATCCGTTCGCCGCGCTGTACGCCGCGGTGACCCGAACCCGCCAGGACGGCACCCCCGTCGGCGGGTGGCAGCCGGAGCAGCGGCTGAGCATGGCCGAAGCGATCACCGCGCACACCCTCGGCGCGGCCTACGCGGCAGGGGAGCAGGACCGTAAGGGCGTCCTCGCCCCCGGCATGCTCGCCGATTTCATCGCGGTGGACACCGATCCCTACCTGGAGTCGCCAGACGCGGTGCTGCGCACCAAGGTCATGACCACCGTTGTCGGCGGCGAAGTCCGCTGGCAGCGATCCTGAAGGAGCACTCCTTGAACACCCGTGTCCCCGCCCTCCTCATCACCGGCGCCCTGCTGGCCGCCACCACCGCCTGCGGCGCCCAGTCCCTCGACTCCGGCTCGAGCGACGCGGGCACCGGCGCGCAGCCCGCGGCCCAGGTCGTCCTCGACCAGGCTCCCGCTGAGGAGAAGGCGGCCGACGTCATCAACGCCATCACCCCGGACAAGGACCTCGCGGCCAAGGTGCCTGCGAGCGTGAAGTCCGGCGGCCTGAAGGTCGTCTCCTCGATCGGCTACCCGCCCATGGAGCTGTGGGCAAGCGACGGCAAGACGGCGATCGGCTTTGACCCCGCGCTGGCCAGGGCCATCGCCAGGAAGCTCGGCGTGAAGTACACGCTCACCGACGAGGAGTTCAACTCCCAGATCCCTGGCGTGCTCACCGGCCGCTACGACTTCGTGATCTCCTCCATGACCGACAACCCCGAGCGCCAGGCGAAGATCACCTTCGTCGACTACGTACAGGCGGGCTCCGGCATGCTGGTCAAGAAGGGCAACCCGGCCGGCATCGCGGGCCCTGCCGACCTGTGCGGCAAGACCGTCTCCGTCGTGGACAACGGCTCGTCGTTGGAGCTCGCGGAGAAGTACGACGCCGACTGCAAGTCCGGCGGCAAGCAGGCGCTGACCATCCTGAAGTTCGCCGGCGACACCGAGGCGATGCTCCAGGTCAGCAACGGCCGCGCCCAGGCCACCATCACCGACTACGTCGTGGCCGCGTACAAGGCCGCCGACCCCAAGGTCGGCGTCGATGCCGTCACCCTCGAGGGCACCGAGAGCCCCTGGGGCATCGGCATGAAGCCTGACAACACCGCGCTCATCGACTCGGTCAAGGGCGCTCTCGACTCCCTGATCAAGAGCGGTGAGTACGGCAAGCTGCTCGCGGCCTGGAACCTGGACAAGCTGGCGGTCCAGTCGGCCGTGGTCAACGGCGGGAAGTAGCGTGCGTACCGAACCTATCGCCGACCCGTCGGGGACGCTGGTCCCCGTCGCCCGCACCCGCCACTGGGGCCGCACGCTCTCCGCCGTGGCCGCGCTGGCGATCTTCGGCTGGCTGCTCTTCCTGATCGTCGTCAACCCGCGCCTCGACTGGAGCGCGGTCGCCACCTATCTGTTCAACGAGCGGATCCTGGACGGGGTCTGGGTCACCATCGAGCTCTCGGTGCTGGCCACGGTCCTCGGTCTGGTGCTCGGCGTGCTGATCGCGGTGATGCGGCTGGCGCACAATCCGGTGCTGAGCCAGCTGGCGACGTTCTACATCTGGTTCTTCCGCGGCACTCCCGTGCTGGTCCAGCTCATCTTCTGGTACAACCTGGCGTTCCTGTTCCCGGCCCTGGTGATCAAGATCCCGTTCACCTCGATCGGCCTGATGTGGGACACCAACCAGGTGATGACCGGCTTCACCGCCGCCATGCTGGGCCTCGGGCTGAACCTGGCCGCCTACTTCGCCGAGACCGTGCGCGCCGGCATCCAGGCCGTCGACCACGGCCAGACCGAGGCGGCCTACGCGCTGGGCATGACACCGGCCAAGCGCATGCGGGTGATCGTGCTGCCGCAGGCGCTGCGCATCATCATCCCGCCGACGGGCAACGAGTTCATCTCCATGCTGAAGACGACCTCGCTCGTCTACACCGTCGCAGGGCACGACCTGATGACCAACGCCAGCCAGATCTACAAGACCAATAACATGATCATGGAGCTGCTGATCGTGGCGAGCCTCTGGTACCTGTTGCTGACCACAGTGGCCACCTTCCTGCAGGGCAGGCTGGAGCGCCGCTTCGGGTCCGACGCCGTCCGGCTGGTCCGCCGCGGCGGTCTGGCCGCCAGGGTCCTGCCGAAGGTCCCCGCGTGAGCCCGGTCGTGCACGCCACGGGCGTGCGGATGAGCTACAAGGACGTCCAAGTCCTCAACGGCGTGGACTTCGAGGTCGCGGCCGGCGAGGTGAGCTGCATCATCGGTCCGTCGGGGTCGGGCAAGTCGACGTTCCTGCGGTGCGTCAACGGTCTGGAGCCCGTGCTCGGCGGCAGCTTGCGGGTGCTGGGCGAGGAGGTGGGCCATTCGCTACGCGACGGCAAGTATCACCCCTGGTCCCCCAAGCAGTACGCGGCCTTCCGGAAGAACATCGGCATGGTGTTCCAGCGCTTCAACCTGTTCGCCCACCACAGCGCGATGGAGAACGTCGCCTGCGGCCCCGCCCACGTCCTGGGCACGCGGGCGGACCAGGCGAATGCGCGGGCGATGGAGCTCCTGGACCGAGTCGGCCTGGCCGACCACGCGCACAAGCGGCCACACCAGCTCTCCGGCGGCCAGCAGCAACGGGTGGCCATCGCCAGGGCGCTGGCGATGGACCCGGCCCTGATGCTGTTCGACGAGCCCACCTCGGCGCTGGACCCTGAGCTGGTGGACGAGGTGCTGGAGGTGATGCGAGGCCTGGCCGCCGACGGGATGACCATGGTCGTGGTGACCCACGAGATCGCTTTCGCCCGCGAAGTCGGCGATCGGCTGACCTTCTTCGCCGACGGCGTGGTCGTCGAACAGGGCCACCCCGCCGAACTCCTGGCCAATCCCGTGCACGAGCGGACCAAGGCGTTCCTGTCCAGCGTGCGCGACTCCGGCGCCTGAGCGGTGAAGGGCGGCCTGTTCGGGCCGCCGTTCATGCCGGTCACCTCGGGACGGCACAGCCGTGGGAGCCTCTCCTTTCGGCCCGGAACCCCAGAAGCCACGGCGAACCGCAATGCAGGCGGGGCTGCAGGGGTCACGGTGCCTTCGTGGCCTGGGCGACCAGGGCGGCGATCTGGGCGCGGGAGGTGAGCCCGAGCTTGGTCATGATGTGTTCGACGTGGCCTTCCGCCGTCCGCTGGCTGATCACCAGCCGGGCGGCGATCTCCCTGTTGGTCAGCCCCTCCGCGACCAGCGCGGCGACCTCCTTCTCCCGAGGGGTGAGAGCTGTGAGGTCAGGATGCCCCGCCTCCGACGCGGGGGACGCCGTCTTCGCCCTTTCGCCCTTGGCTTCGGCGACGGCCTCGTCGAGCGTGAGTGCCGCTCCGCGCTCGAACATCGCGGTGAACCTCTTTTCACCCAGTGAGGCGTGGAGGGCTGCCACGCACCTGTCGTGATCGGTGCGCAGGTAGGAGAACAATGACGCACCCATGGTCTGCAACACGCCTTGTGCCGCTCCCAGCAGGCAGGCGGAACGTCCCGGGTTGTCAACTGCGGTGATCCAGGCCAGGTGCTCCAGGCAGTGGCCGACCCCGAGGCGGTCATCGAAGTCAACCTTGATCCGCAAACACTCCTGGACCATGGACCCGGCACGCCGATGATCTCCCTGCTGGCCCACCGCCAAGCTGTACTGAAACAGAGCCCAAGATTTGAGCCACAGCTCGCCTTGCGACTCACATAGCTCCAGGAATTTCTCGGACAGCGCAGCAGATCGCTCGACATCACCGGACAGGAAAACCGCCAGTTGCAGCATCTTCTGATCAAATGCGGATTCCCGGATGTCGCCGAGGGCGAGATGCGTGGCCAGCGCTTGCTCCAGAAGCACGACACCAGAGGCAGGATCGCCATCGGTCAGGGCCGCCCAGCCAGAGATGGCGTCTGCTGTGGCAAGGCAGGACTGCTCACCAAGCGCCTCGGCCAGCCTGTGGCATTCTCGCAGCAGACGCCGGGCCGTTGGAATATCAGCCTGCATGATCGCCATCCAGGCGTTGGTCCGCAATGCGGCGGCACGGGCTGGGGTCGGTTCGGGAGCCAGAGCGAGCGCCTGTTCGCACCACTGGCGTCCTTCACTCACATGCCCGGACAAGAAGAAGACCCACATGTCTCCGACCATGACCTGGGCCACCTGCGCCTGGCCGGGTTCGGTCAGGCAGAACCGCAGCGCGGCCTGCAGGTTGGCGTGCTCCCGGCGAAACCACGCGAACCAGGCCACCTGATCGGGGCCGAACCACTGCCTGTGACAGGCCTCGGCCATCGTCTGGAAGTAGTCACGGTGACGCCGCCGTACAACGGCCCATTCACCCGAGGCGGTCAGCCTGTCCTGGGCATACTGGCGAATCGTCTCCAGCATCCGGTATCGCACGGCTCCGCCGTCGTCGACGACGCTCAGGATTGACTTGTCCACCAGTGCGTCCACCAGGTCGAGCACGTCGGTGGCCGCGATGCCCTCTCCCACGCAGACCTGCTCCGCGGCAGCGAGGTCGAATCCGCCGGCGAACACCGACAACCGCTCCCACAGCGTGCGTTCCGAGAGCGTGCAGTGCTCATAGCTCCAGTCGAACAACGCCTGTAGCGTCTGCTGCCGCGCCTCCCCCGCCCTGTTGCCCTTGATGAGCAGCTGGAACCTGTTGTCCAGCCGCGCAAGGATCTGCTCGGCCGACAGTGATCGCATCCGTACCGCGGCCAACTCCAGCGCCAGTGGGATTCCTTCCAGCCGCCGGCAGATCTCCACCACCACCCCGGCGTTCACCGGGGTGAGCTCAAAGCTGGGAACCGCCGCACGCACCCGATCGGCGAACAGGCTCACCGCCCCAGACTGAGCCAGCATCTGCGGAACCTGGCTATCAGAGCCGGCGGGAAGGTCGGGGACGTCCAAGGTGGGCACGGCCCAGGCGTGCTCGCCAACGATCCCGAGCGACTGGCGACTGGTGGCCAGGATCCTCATCCTGGGCGTCGTCGGCAGGACGGCCCTGATGAACTCCGCGCAGGCATCCACCAGATGCTCACAGTTGTCCAGCACCAGCAGCAGATCCTTGGAGTGCAGGAACTCAAGCAGCGGAGCGCTCAGTCCCTGCGTCGAGTAGTCCTGGACGCCCATCCCATGGGCGACGGTGGCGAGGAGGAGTTCCGCATCAGACAGATCGGCCAAGCCCACCAGCCACACCCCGTCAGGGAAAGCCCGCCGCACCTGGTCGGCCACGCGTAGCGCCAGCCTGGTCTTGCCGACACCGCCAGGACCGGTCAAGGTCACCAGCCGGGACTCCGACAGCAGCTGCTTCACCTTGGTGATCTCGTGTCGGCGGCCCACAAAACTGTTCAGCTCGGCCGGAAGGTTCCCCTTGCGCTTACGCGTCGAACCTGCCACCAAAACGCTCATGAACCGGCCTCCTGACCGGCTAGCCGTCGTCCCTTCATACTATGTCGAACGAGGTAAGCGCTTCCTGATGCCCCAACCTGGCAGCCGCCGGCGTCCGCCTAGGACGGCAGCGGCGGGGCCTTCCTGGCGGAGCCCCGGTACTGGTCGGGGTGGTAGCGACGGTCGCTCTCGTCCAGCTTGGCGTGGGCGGCCTCGACCAGGTCCACGCCGAGCCGGTCGGCGAGCCGCACCAGGTAGACGGTCACGTCCCCCAACTCGGAGCGGACCCTGGCCAGTTCCTCCTCGCTCAGGCCCGCCGACTCGTCCGCGGTGAGCCACTGGAACTCCGCCACCAGCTCCCCCACCTCGCCGGCGAGGGCCATCGCGAGATTCTTGGGCGTGTGGAACTGCTCCCAGTCGCGGACGCTCGCGAACTCCCGCAGCCGCGCCGCCAGTTCCTCCAGTTCTGTCCTCACAGGTGACGACCCTAGTCGGCCGGCAAGGCACCCTACGTAACCGGTGGAGGCGGCGAGCCTCCTCCGCCACCCGGCCGGCCCAGTGCGGCCGGGTGCCGCAGGGGACTGAGCCGGCTGTCGTTGGAGGCAGGCGGCCCGCCGCCACAGGGCACTAAGCCAGCTGGCGGTGGAGGCGGCGGGCTTCCTCTGCCACGCGGCTGGTCCCCTTGCGGGCGGCCAGGTCCGCCAGGCCGGGGATGTCTCCGCGCGCCCCCGTCAGGACGGCCGCCTTGACGGCGATGGCCAGCAGTTGGCCGAGCCCGGCCCTCGGCACCGCACCCGGGGCGGGCAGCAGGCTCGGCAGCGCCTCCGCCAAGATCGCCCACACCGCCGCGTGCGCTCCAGCCGGCGTCGCCTCCTCCAGCGCCGAGGCGAGACGGTTGAGCTTCACCAAGTCCTCGGAGACGAGCCGCCCGATGGCCGACCCGAAGTCGGCGGCGGGCACCTCGTCGCGGGACGCCAGGGTGATCAGCGCGTCAGCGGCGGCGGCCCGTTGGGCGGGGGCCCGGTGCCCCATCCCGATCGTGATCGCGGCGGCGGTGACCGCCCCCACCGGGCCGTCTCCGTGCACCAACCGCGCCACGACCTCGATGTGCCCGTTACGGCTGCTCATGGACTCGCGCAGGGGGTGCATCAGCCACGCGGCCACGGCCTCCCGGTGCGAAGGCATCAGGGACGGCCACCACATCGTGTCGCGCGCGTAGGCCGGCATGTGCCCCACCGTCCACAACCGGCGGATGTCCTCCGGTAGCTCGGGCGCGGTCGTCTCCTGCCGTGGGGCGGCGTCACCGCCCACGGTGCCGATGCGTGGCGGGGTGATCCCGCGGTCGGTGGCGACGGGGTCCGGCAGCCCGCCCGCGCGCAGCCACGCGGCCAGGTTCCGGCCCGCCTCCGATCGCAGCTTTCCTGCCCGTTCGGCGATCACCGGGTCGATCCGGCGCGGCAGCCGCAGCAGGGCCTGGGCGAAGTCGGCGGGCAGCGGTTCCGCCCCCTCCAGCCGCTCCATCCGGGCCACGAGGGTCTCCGGATCGAGGTGGCCCGTCGGGGCCGTCGGCGTGGCCAGCAGCACCGGCAGTGTCGCGCCCGACTCCAGGAGGGTGACGATCTCGCGTATCCGTCGAAGGACGAACAGCTCCGTCGCCCCGCTGGGTGCGTAGGACACCTTGGGCTGATCCAGCGCCGCGGTCAGCTTGCGACTGCTGGAAGGCATGATGACCGCCAGCACGCACCGCGCCAGAAGCGGATGCGTGTAGTACTCGTAGTAGTCGTGGACGTAGCTCTCGACCTCGGTCTCGACCATCGGCTGCCACATCCGCTCGAACCACGGCCGCAGCGCCTCCGCCAGGCTCCCACGGTCGCGGTGCGCCATCTCGACCAGCGCGGCGAGGATCCGCTCGAACTGCTCGGGCTCGTCCGGCCACCTCAGCGACTCGACCTCGTGGGCCAGTTCCTCCAGCGAGGCGATCGGCGGCAGCAGCTCCGCCAGCGCGTTCACGACCGGCGCCGAGAGCACGGGGACGTCCTCGACCGCCGCCTCGACCTCCCCGAACATCGCCGCGACCCGCTCGCGCAGCTCGTCCGGCAGCCCGGCGGCCGCCTCACGGACGGCCTCCCACCCCGCCCGGTCGACGGCCTGGCTCTTCGCGGCCGGGCGGGAGGCGAGCTTGACCGCCAGCCGCACGGCGCGGTCGCGTAGGGCGGGGGTGTCCTGGGCGAAGACCAGCGCGAGCGCCGTGAGGGCGCCGTCGGTGCGGGCGGGGACCGCCTTGGCGATCCACTGCAACGCGGACGTGACGTGCTTCTTCTCCGGCCGGAACGCCAGCGCCTGCACCGCCTCGGCGAACAGCTCGTCGGACAGGCCGCCCGCGTCGTCGACCCGGCGCAGCTCCTCGACCGCCAGCTGGACGAACGCGGACGACGACGACGGCAGCAGCCGGACGAAGTCGAGCGCCGGAACCTCGGTGACCTCGACATGCAGCGCACGCCAGAGCGCGACGAACGGCGCGATCTCCTCGGGCTCGCCACCGACGAGGAACCGGCCCGCGCACCCGCGGAGCAGGTCGTCGCGCTTCAGCCTGCCCTCCGCCGCCAGTTCGGCGAGCGCGTCGACGAGGGTGCGCTCGGAGTTCCACATCTGGTCCCAGGCCAGCGCTTCGGCCACTCCGTCGGCTTCGAAGATCCTCGGCACCATGGAGTCGAGCAACGGGTCGTCGCGGAGGACCGCCGTGCTGCCGCGCATGCCCGCCATCCGCCACACCCATCCGGCCACGAACGCGTCGGAGCCCGAAGGGTCGACTCCGGTCTCGACCGCCAACCCGGCGGCCAGGTCCCAGCCGGGCGGCCCCTGGTCGCGCTGCCAGCGCGCCACACCAGGCCTGAGCCGTTCGACCAGCCGGGCCGCCAGGTCCTTCCGCCACTCCTCCGGCCGGTTCCTGATCAGCGACAGGATGCGCTCGGCGTCGGTGCGGGGGCCGTCGACGTCGCGCAGCTCCCGCCGGTTCAGCCAGGACGCCACCTGCGCGGCCCCTCCCAGGCAGGCGGCTCCGGCCATGCGGAACCTCGCCGCCTGCCTCTCGACCTCCCATCGCGCGTCCCATCCCTGGCCGAGCCGCTCCGACAGGTAACCGGGCAGTTGGACGGCCACCGCCCGCCGCCCGAGGTCGTTGAGCGACGCGAGCAACCGGGCCATGGCGACGCTGTCGCCCACCTCGATGCGATGGACCACCTCACGCCACGGGTTCACACCGCCACCTCCGTCACGTCCAATGCCTCGTTGCGGACCCGCTGGGCGGCGAGCACGTGCTTGCACGGCCCTCGCGTGCCCCGGTAGTCGGCCCACCACGGGCAGCTGCAGGTCGGGCCGTCGGCGGTGAAGCGGACCCTGCGCTCGCCGACCTCGGCCACGCCGGGCCCGGTGAAGCGCACCGCGCCCCGCGCCACCAGCTCCACGGCGGCCTTCAGGCGCGGGTTCATCGCCAGCACCCGGCCCGCGTCGTAGGGCAGCTCGCGGTGGAAGTGCGCCGCCTCCGCCACGTCGTAGCCGACCCGGCCCGCGGTGCCGAGCTGGGTGAGCGCCGCGCGGACCCGGTCGCGCGACAGCCCGGACTCCTCCGCCAGCAGGTCGGCGTCGAGCCTCGGCTCGAACGCCAGCAGGACGCCCACCAGGTCGGCGTCGGCGGCGGCGTGGTCGGTGGACAGGTCGTCGAGCACCGCCCCCTCGCCGGAGAAGCCGCGCTTGGGCTCGGGCGAGAGCGTGAGGACGTACCGCATGCCCGGCAGCTCCAGCTCCCAGGCGCTCGCGACCGGCAGCCCGTTGGACGGCACGGCCGGGCCGTACGCCTTCAGCCCGGTGGCGAAGCGCAGCAGCGGCAGCAGGGTGGCCAGCCGGTCGGGGCCCGGCAGGCAGACCGCCCCGGCGGCGGGACGGGCCGACAGCCGCAGCATCCGCCCGGCCGGCACCGCCCAGAAGACCCCGCGCTTCGGCAACCCGCGCAGGAACCGGACCGCCTCCGGGCCGGTCAGCTCCGCGCGCAGGTCGAACCCGGAGGCGATGACCTGGACCTCGGCGAACCCGCGCACCCACCGCTCGGGCAGCGGCACCTTCTTCTCCACCACCGCCCCGTCGAGCGTGGTGGCGACCAGCTCGTCGGCCCCGACCGCCAGGTGCAGCGGGTCGCCGCCGCCGACCCGGGCCAGCGCCTGCCTGAGCGGGTTGTTGACGTCGACGTTCGTGGTGCCGAGCTCGACCACGTCGCCGTCGAGCGCCTCCTGGAGCACGTCGAGCCTGGCGTACACGCCGCCGCAGGCCGAGAACGACTCGAACCGCAGCCGGTCGCCGTTGCACGTCACCACCGGGTCGCGGACGATCCCGGTCGGGCGGGCGTCGTAGTAGCGGGCCCTGGCCACGTCGGCCACCCCGAGCAGCCCGGACGCCGCGCACGCGGGCCGGGTGAGCAGCCCGCTGAAGAAGTGGGGATGGGCCACCAGGCCCTGCCGGGTCATTCCCCCGGACGTGGACAGGCCGAGCTGGCCAGCTGCCAGGTCGAGCCCGGATGAGCGGGCGTATGAGTACGCCACCACCGCGTCTGCCATGCCCGGGACAGTAATGATCGTCACCGACAATCCCGGCCCGGCAGGTGTCAGGCCCAGCCGCCCGGTCCAGGACCTCGGTCACGCAGGCCCGCTCGGCGGCCACGAACGTGCTGGTGAACGCTCATCCGCGACGTGCGGATCTTCGACGGGGAGCGGGGCACCGAGCCGTCTGGGCCGCCCAGCCGGCTAGCGGGTCAGGTGCCGTCCGCCTGCCACCGAGAGGACCTCGCCGTTGGCGTGCCCGTTCGCGGCCGAGCCGAGGTAGGCGACCGCTGAGGCGACGTCCTCCGGGGTGCAGATGCGGCCGGTCGGCGTCTTGGCGCCTTCGGCGTCGACGGCCTCCTGCCCGAACGTGGTCAGCGCCCGGTCCGTCAGGGTGAAGCCGGGCCTGACGACGTTGGTGAGGACGCCGTGCTCAGCCTCCCGGGTGGCGAGCACCTTCACCGCCGTCTCCAGCGCCCCCTTGGCGGCCGGGTACGCCACGCCCGCGGGCATCGGCTGGTCGACCACGTCGGACGAGATCACCACCAGCCGCCCCCACCCGGCGGCCCTCATGCCGGGGAGGACGGCGTCGATCATGGCGAGCGTCCCTGTCACGTTCGCGGTGAAGCCGTCCGTCAGGGTGTCCCACGTCTCCGGTGTCCACGTGGGCCAGGCGACCGCGTTGGCGACCAGGACCGCGATGTCGCCGAGCTCGCGCTCGACCTGGCGCGCCGCCGCCTTCGCCGAGTCGCGGTCACGCTGGTCGATCCGGACCGTCGTGCCCTTCCCACCCGTCTGCGTGATGGCGTCGATGACGGCGCGCGCCCGCCCTTCGTCGCTGTGCCAGCCCGCGGCGACGAGCGCGCCTTCCTCCGCGAACACCCTGGCGATCGCCGAGCCGATGTCGCCGGACGCCCCGGTGACCAGCACGACCCGACCATCGAGACCGAGATCCATTGTTCCTCCGATAATTAGCCGACTATCTATTAGCCGACTATATACCTAGTACAATGAGGGACGTGGATGCAAGCGAGGCGATCCGCGTCAACCGGGCGCTGAACAAGATGAGCAAGCTCTACCGCGCCGTGAAGGCCCGCAAGCTCGCGGCGCTCGGGCTACACCCCGGGCAGGATGTGCTGCTGTGGTTCCTGGCCCAGGAACGCGAGGGGATGACGGTCTCGGAGCTGGCGGCGCGGCTCGGCATCGAGCCGCCGACCGCGACCCGCAGCCTGGCCCGGCTGGAGAGCGGCGGATGGTTCCGGCGCGAGCCCGTCGCCACGGATCGCCGCCAGGTGCGCATCGTGGTCACGGACGCCGGGCATGAGCTCGTGCCCGGCATCGAACGCGCGTGGGCCGAGCTGGCCGAACTGGCGATGGGCGACGCGAGCGAGGAGGAGCGCGAGGTCGCGATCGCCGCACTCGAGCGGGCCAACGACCGGCTCCGCCGGGTCGTCGGAGAATCCGTCCTGACCGAGGAGTGACACCGATCCCGGACGCGAGGAACGGCGCGCACGCCGCCGTCCCGAGCACGAGGACCCGATCGCCGACCGCCGGCGAAAGGGCGGTCGCTCACAACGCGCTACTGGCTGACCCGCTCCCAGATCTGCGTGGCCTTGGGAGAGAAGGCGGCGTCGAAGTCCTTGCCGCATTCGAGGTCGTCGACCGCCGTCTTGATCTCTTTCTGCAGGTACTGGCGCTTCTCCTGATCGGTCAGCCGGGTGGTCCCGTACGCCACTCCGCTGTCGGGGTCGTAGGGGGGAATGCCCTTATCCTCCTTCCGGGCACGCTCGTGAAGTTCCCGCTCGACGAGCTGCCTGCCCCAGTCCCCCATGACCGTCGGCTTGGTCGAGCTCACCTGGTAGCCCTTGGCGGTGAGGCAGTCGGCCTTGGCCGTGGCGAGCTCGACGAGCTGCGGGTCGCCGTCGAGTTCGCGCTTCATGCGCTGGGCATACAGCTTGTTCAGCTGCTGCCTCCAGTCGCCCACGGACTTCACGACCTTGCCGGTGACCTTCTTGATCGCCTCGGCCTCGCACCCGTCCGAGGCCTTTCCGTAGGCCTTCTGCTGGGCGGGCGACAGGTCGTCCCTGATGGCGTAGTTGGGGTCGACCGGGGCGTCCTTGGCGCTCTCGGGCCCCCCGTGGATCTGGCGGTACATGAGGTCGAAGCCGTGTGTTGCGCGATACGCCTTCCGTGTCGCGAAGTCAGGGGAGAGACGCTGCTTGTCCTCGTCGGTCAGGGGCTCGTCGGGATGGACCCAGGCGACATACTTGAACCCCTTTCCTTTCATGCAGTCCGCTTTCAGGGTCTCGATCTGGAAGTCCCTGCCCTGGGCCGAGGTGGGGCCGGCGGACGGCCGCGCGGCGGCGCCGGTGCCCCCGCAACCGGCGACAAGGGCGAGGGCGGCCAGCGCCAACGATCTTCTCTGCATGAGCCCGGACCATACTATGTTGAACGAAGTATGGTCAATCGTGCCGCGGCGTCAGGCGTACTGGCAGACTCCACCGATTCAATCAAAATCCCCTACTGGTTTTAACGGAAATAGGTGACCTTAAGTCCACGCGAAGGAGACCGTAAGCCCCTTCCGGCATCGTCGAAGACATCAGCCGAACAGCATGGAAGGACACCACGATGAGCCAGACCGCCGAGTACGAGATCACCCGGGTCTTCGACGCCTCCCGCCAGGACGTCTACGCCGCCTGGACCGAGCCGGCCCGCTTCGCCCAGTGGTTCGGGCCGCGCGCCATGGCCACCCCCGAGGAGAAGGTCGTCCTGGACGTCCGCCCCGGCGGGACGTGGCAGGCCACGCTGGCCGGAGACGGCGGGTTCGAGGTGACGCTGAACGGCGTCTACCGCGAGATCCACGCCCCGCACCGGCTCGTCTTCACCACCGGCGACCCCGACAACCCCGGTGACGGCCCCGCCTCCGTCGTCACCCTCACCCTCACCGACCTCGACGGCAAGACCGAGATGCGCTTCCACCAGTTCGGCGTCAACACCGACGCGGCCCACGCCGAGCAGGCCAAAGCCGGCTGGATCGAGTTCTTCGACCAGCTGGGCGAGCACCTCACCCGGCAGTGAACAGCGGGGATCAGGCCAGGCCGGCCGCGTCGTCGAGTTTCAGCCTGCCGCCCTGCTCGTACTCGGCGGTGAAGGCGGCGTCGCCGAGCGCCTCGCGGGCGCGGGACGCGACCCGCTCGAGCTCTGCGGCGTCCGCGATCCCCGCTGGAGTCTGGCCGGCCTCGCGGGCGGCGGCGGCCAGGCCCAGCAGGCGGGCGGCCCGGTCATGCTTGCCCGACGCCGCCAGCGCCGATGCCAGCCCCTCCGCGGCGAGGGCCGTCGTGGCGGGGTCGCCCACCTTCTGCGCGGCGGCGATCGCCTCCAGTTGCAGGTCGCGGGCCGTCGCGACGTCGCCGCGGCGCTCGTGCAGGAAACCCAGCTCGACGAGGGTCGTCGGGACGTGCAGGAGCGGTTCCCCGTCGGGGTCCCTCGGGACGCCTTCCAGCAGGTGGTTGAGGTGCTTCTCGGCGAGGTCCAGCTCGCCCGCCCGGCGCGCGGCGAAGGCGAGCCCCATCTCGGCCATGATCTCGCCCTCCTTGTAGCCCTGGCCGATCGCCAGCCGCATGGCCCGCTCGCAGTGCTCCATCGCCCGCCCGTACTCCCCTGACTGCAGCGCCACCCAGCCGAGCCAGGAGATCCGCCGCGCGACGTCCGGCCACAGGCCCAGCTCTTCGGCGATCCGCAGCCCCTCCTCGAACAGCCTGTTGGCCTCGTCGGCGTCGGCGCTCATCTCGGCCAGGCCGCCCAGCCACTCCACCGCCTGGAGCTGCCCCCACCGGTCGCCGAGCTGCCGGAACAGGCGCAGGCTCTCGTTGCCGTCGCGGTCGAGCGCGATCACGTCCCGCAGCACGAAGGCGTCGCGGGCGCGCCTGCTCAGCGCCGCGGCGACGCCCCACGTGTCGCCGGCCGTGTGGAAGGTCGTCAACGCCCTGCCCACCAGGTCCTGGCTGATGGACAGGTCGCGTACGACCAGCCCGATGAACAACTCCGCGCGGGCCCGGACGCCTCGGTCCTCGATCGCGTCGAGCGTGGCCTCCCAGCCGGTCGCCCCGCCCAGCAGCAGGACGAAGCCCGCCCGCCAGGCCGCCGCCCTGGCAGCCGCGGTATCGGCAGCGGTGTCGGCCGGGGCGTGCTCGACGGCCAGCGCGGTCTCCAGGGAGCGCAGCGCCTCGGCGTTCCTGCCGCGCAGGTACCAGTACCAGGCCAGGGCGTTCACCAGGGTGAGCGCACCGGTCGTGTCCCGCTCGCGAGACATGGTGTCGAGAGCGGCCCGCAGGTTGGCCGAGTCCGTGTCGAGTCGTCGCAGCCACTCCTGCTGGTCGTGCCCGTACAGGCGCGGCTCGGCCTGGACGGCGAGGGCGAGATGGTAGCGGGCGTGTGCCAGCCGGACCTCGCGCAGCTCCCCTGCGTCCGAGAGCCGTGCCAGGCAGTACTCCGACACCGACTCCAGCAGCCGGTACCGCACCCCGGCCGCCCCCTCGACCGCCACGACCAGCGACTTGTCGACCAGCCGCACGAGCAGGTCGAGCACGTCCAGCTCGGCGTCGCCGACCCCGTCGGCGCAGACCTCTTCGGCGGCTTCCAGGGTGCAGCCGTCGGCGTGCACGGCCAGCCGTCTCAGGACCGTCCGTTCGGGCTCGGTCAGCAGCTCCCAGCTCCAGTCGATCACGGCCGTCAGCGTCTGCTGGCGTGCCGGGGTGCCGCGGTGGCCGCCCGTCAGCAGCCGGAACCGGTTGTCGAGCCGCGACACCACGCCGTTGACGCCGAGCGCCCGGACCCTGGTCGCCGCCAGCTCCAGCGCCAGCGGGATCCCGTCCAGCCGCCTGCAGAGCTGCGCGACCGCCCCGGCGTTGCCCGCGTCGAGCGCGAACCCGGGGGCGGTGGCGGCGGCCCGTGCCACGAACAGCCGGGCCGCGTCGGAGCCTCTCACGGCCTCCAGGCCGGCGCCGTCGGGGACGTCCAGCGGCGGGACGTTCCACAGCACCTCGCCCACCAGGGCCAGCGGCTCCCTGCTGGTGGCCAGCACGCGCAGCCCGGGAGCCGCCCTCAGCAGCCGCTCGGCCAGCTTGGCGACCTGCTCGACCACGTGCTCGCAGTTGTCGAGCACCAGGAGTGTCCGGCGCGGGCGCAGGACCTCTGCCAGCCGGTCCACGGTGGCCGACGGGCCGGTGTCCTGCCGGACGTCCAGCGCGGTCAGCACCGCCTCCGCCAGCGCCTCCACTCCCCGCTCGCCCGCCTGCCGGTCCGGCGGCGCGGGATCGGCCGCCCGGCGCAGGTCGAGCGGGGCCAGTTCGACCAGCCAGACGCCGTCGGCGTAGGAGTCGACGAGGTGCGTGGCCGTCTCCAGGGCGAGGCGCGTCTTGCCGACGCCGCCGCTCCCGGTGAGCGTGACCAGGCGACCGGTCTCCAGCAGCGAGCGGACCTCGTCCAGCCCGTCGTCGCGGCCGATCAGGGGGCTGAGCGAGGCGGGCAGGTTGGTGCGCGGACCGACGGCCGCGTTCGGGTTGGGCGGCGCCAGCCCTGGGTCCTGCTCCAGGATGGCCTGGTGCAGCGCGGCCAGTTCCGGCCCGGGGTCCAGCCCCAGCTCGTCGGCCAGCCGTTCGCGGAGCTCGGCGTAGCCGGCCAGCGCCTCGCTCTGCCGTCCCGCACGGTAGAGGGCCCGCATGTGGACGGCCCGCAGCCGCTCGCGGAGCGGATGCCGGGCCACCAGATCGCCCAGCTCCCCCACGAGCAGGCTGTGCTCGCCCAGCTCCAGCCGCGCCTCCGCCCGCTGCTCCAGGGCGGCCAGCCGCTGCTCCTCCAGTCTGAGGATGGCGGCCCTGGTCCACTCCTCGTCGGCGAAGTCGGCGAGCGCCGGCCCGCGCCA
Organism: Nonomuraea sp. NPDC005983; assembly: GCF_040614375.1. NCBI lineage: Bacteria > Bacillati > Actinomycetota > Actinomycetes > Streptosporangiales > Streptosporangiaceae > Nonomuraea > Nonomuraea sp. NPDC005983. The sequence goes on along the minus strand of NZ_JBEXUP010000037.1, from coordinate 46,589 downwards.
CAGGGCCAGCGCCTCGCCCAGCAGCGCCGACCGCTCGCCCGGCCCGTCGGCGGACTGGGCGCGCGCCACCAGCGCGGTGAACCGCCCGGCGTCGACGGCCTCGGTGGCGACCTGCAACAGGTAGCCGGGGGCGCGCGAGACGACCAGGTTCTTGCCGCCCGGCTCGGCCTCCTCCAGCGCCCGCCGCAGCTGCGAGACCCGGACCTGCAGCGCACCCGACGGGTTGCCCGGCGGCTCGTCGCGCCACAGGTCGTCGACGAGCCGGTCGGCCGACACGGTCACGCCGTCGTGGACGAGCAGGTCCGCGAGGACCGCCCGCACCTTCAGCCCGGGGATCGTGACGGGCTCTCCCTGGTCGGTCCACACCGAAAGTGGTCCCAGCACCCCAAAGCGCATGTCAGCCACCTTATGCGCGACCTTAAGCCGGCGAGAAGCGCACCCGAAGCGCCGTCCAGCACCGTGGTGGCGACGAAAGGGGAACAGACATGAACACCACGACACAGGCGGGACGACGGGAATGGATCGGGCTGGGTGTGCTGGCCTCGGTCGCGCTGCTGCTCTCCCTGGACGTCAGCGTCCTGTACCTGGCGCTGCCGCACCTGAGCGCCGGCCTGGGCGCGAGCGCGTCGCAGCAGCTCTGGATCATGGACATCTACTCGTTCATGCTGGCCGGGTTCCTGGTCACGATGGGCACGCTGGGCGACAGGATCGGCCGCCGCAGGCTGCTGCTGACCGGCGCGGCGGCCTTCGGAGTGGCCTCCGTGGTGGCGGCGTACTCGTCCAGCGCGGAGATGCTGGTCGTCACGCGGGCGCTGCTCGGAGTGGCGGGGGCGACGCTGCTGCCGTCCTCGATGGCGCTGATCCGCAACATGTTCCAGGACGGCAAGCAGCTCGGCAGCGCGTTCGGCATCTGGTTCAGCTGCTTCATGCTCGGCATGGCGCTCGGCCCGCTGGTCGGCGGGCTGCTGCTGGAGCACTTCTGGTGGGGGGCGGCGTTCCTGCTCGGGGTGCCGTTCATGGTGCTGGTGCTGGCCACCGGGCGGGTGCTGCTGCCGGAGTACCGTGACGCGTCGGCCGGGCGGCTGGACCTACCGAGCGTCGGCCTGTCGCTGGCCGCCATCCTGCCGGTCATCTACGGCCTCAAGGACGTCGCCAGGAACGGCTGGCACCCCGTGCCCGTCGCGGCCGTCGTCCTCGGTCTCGTGGTCGGCGCGGTGTTCGTCCGGCGGCAGCGCCGGCTGGCCGGCCCGCTGCTCGACCTGCGCCTGTTCGGCAACCGCGCCTTCGCCTCGACGCTCGGGATCATGTCGCTCGGCGGCGTGGTGATGGCGGGCACGTCCCTGATGTCCACGCTCTACCTGCAGACCGTCGCCGGGCTGTCGCCCCTGCAGGCGGGGCTGTGGCTGGTGCCGCAGAACGTCGCGATGATCGCCGCGATGTCGCTCGGCCCGGCCATCGCCCGCCGGGTCCGTCCCGCCTACGTGATGGCCGCCGGGCTGGCACTGGGCGCAGTGGGGATGCTCGTGCAGACGCAGGTGCCCAGCGCCGGCGGGACCGTCCTGGTGGTGGTCGGGCTGGTCCTCGCCTCGGCCGGGATCGCGCTGCCGATGAGCCTCGGCAACACCGTGATCATGACGGCGACGCCGCCGGAGAAGTCCGGGTCCGCCGCCGCGCTGTCGGAGACCAGTGGCGAGTTCGGAGTGGCCGTGGGGGTCGCGGCGCTGGGCAGCCTCGGCACCGCCGTCTACCGGAGCGAGCTGCCGGACACGCTGCCGGTTGAGAGCGTCCGCGAGGGCATCGCCGCCGCCGTCAACGCCGCCAAGGACCTGCCCGAGGTGCTGGACGTCGCCCGCGCCGCCTTCACCTCCGGGCTCAACGCCGTGGCGGCCGTCGGGGCGGTGGTCTTCCTGGGCCTCTCGATCGTCACCGTGATCGCCCTGCGCGGCTACGGGCAGGCGCCGCAGCCGGTCGAGAGCGAGCGGGAGGCGGAGCTCGCCGCATGACGAACCGCCCCTCACACCGGATCGGCTTCCCGCCGATCCGGTGCCGGCGTCTTCCGGGGGACGAAGGAGCCCGGGGTGGCCACCGGATAGGTCCCCGCGGGCGGTGCTTGGCGGGGTATGTTCCGGTTTGTGAACACGGTGATCGATGGGCGGCCGGCGGGCGCCGGGGATGTGGCGCTGGCCATCACCGCCCGGTACGGACACTTCACGGCCATGCAGGTGCGCGGACGGCGGGTGCGCGGCCTCGCCTTCCACCTGGACCGGCTCGACTCGGCGACCAGAGAGCTGTTCGGCCAGGAGCTCGACCGCGACCTCGTCCTCGACTCGATCCGCACGGTCCTCGACCGGGACGACGCGAGCGTGCGGGTGTACGTGTGCGAGGTCGACAGGCTGCGCGTGATCGCCACTGCCGCGCCGCCCGCCGAGGTCGCGACGGTCCCGCAGCGGCTCAGGTCGGTCCGCCATCAGCGTTTCCTCGCGCACGTCAAGCACACGGGCGGCTTCGCCCAGGGCTACCTGGGCAGGCAGGTGAAGGCCGAGGGGTTCGACGAGGCGCTGTTCACCACCGCCGACGGGGTGATCTCCGAGGGCTCGATCACGAACCTGGGCTGCTTCGACGGCTCCCGGATCATCTGGCCCGACGCCCCGATGCTGCGCGGCATCACGATGCGGCTGCTGGAGGTGTCCGACATCCCGTCGGAGAGGCGGGTGCTGCGCGTGGCGGACCTGCCGGGCTTCGAGGCGGTGTTCCTGAGCAACTCGCACGGGGTCGTGGCCGTCGGCCAGGTGGACGACGTCGTCCTCAAGGTGAACGACGAGGCCGTGGCCACGGTCGTCGGCGCCTACGAGGCGACACCGTGGGACGCACTGGAGCGGGCCGGTCAGGACGCGCCGTAGCCGGCGGCGGCGGAGCAGGCCGGTCAGGGCGCGCCGTAGCCGGCGGCGGCGGAGCAGGCCGGTCAGGGCGCGCCATGACGGCGGCAGGGCGGGCGGGCCCGGGACGCGGAGCGGCGGGGCCGACAGGGCGAACGGCACCGCGAGCCTCTACTCGGCGTGCTCGACTGCGGCTTTCGGGAGTGCGAGCATCACGAGTGCCGTAATCAGGTAGAGCGCGGCGGAGACGATCAGGACGATGCTGAGCGCGTGACTGTAGTCGGGCAGCACCGGTGCTCCGGTGGCTGATCCGGTGACGGCGGTGAAGAAGATCGTGCCGAGAACGGCGATGCCGACGGCGCCGCCGATCTGGTTGACAGTGGAGAGCACCCCGCCTGCGGCGCCTGCGTTGCGTCCGGGGACGCCTGCGAGGACGACGTTGACGAGAATGGGTGCGGCAAGACCGAGCCCGAGGCCACCGATGAAGAGTGCGAGGGCGAGGAGCCAGTACCCGGGATCGTTGCCGTCCTTGACGATGGACCACAGGACGAGCTGAGATGCCGCAATGGTGAGCGAGCCGGTGATCAGGAGCGTTCTGCCCGCCTTGGCGGCGAGAGCGACGCCAAGGCCGGAGGTGATGATCGAGCCGAGCGCGTACGGGAGGATCACCAGGCCGGTCTCCCATGCGGTTCGGCCGGTTCCGTTCTGGAGGTAGACCGACAGGGTGAGGAAGTACGACCCGATGCCGCCGAAGAAGAGCACCGAAGCGCTCAGTCCGACTGCGAAGGCGCGGATTCTCAGCAGAGCCGGGTCAAAGACAGGTTCGTCTCCGCGACCGGTGAGGCGGCGCTCGTAGGCGAGGAAGATCGCGATCATGATGATTCCGGCTGCGAGGAGGGCGTAGCTGGCCCAGGTCCATCCCCATGTCTCGGTCTGGATGATCGGCAGCAGCAGGAGAAGGATGCCCGTGGCCGCGAGGAGCGCGCCTGGGAGGTCCAGTCGCGCGGTCGAGGCGGAGCGGGACTCCGGCAGGGCCTTCGCGCCGATGATGAGCGCCAGGATCGAGACGGGCACGTTGACCCAGAAGATCGTGCGCCAGCCCAGGTCGAACAGGTTGGCGTCGACGAGCAGCCCGCCCAGCAGCGGGCCGGCGACCGAGGCGAGGCCCTGGACCGCTCCGTAGGCGCCGAACGCCTTGGCACGCTCGCCCGGAGCGAATGATGCCCGGATGATCCCGAACACCTGCGGGACCATGATCCCGGCGGTCAGTCCCTGCCCGGCGCGCATGCCGATGAGCATCCCCGGATCGACGGCCAGCGCGCACAGCGCCGAGGTGACCATGAACCCGGCCAGCCCGATCATGAACAACCGCTTGCGGCCGTACTGGTCACCGAGCCGTCCGCCGGTGATCAAGCCCGCGCCCAGGGTGAGGACGTAGGCGGCGATCGTCCACTGGATCTGAGCGTCGCCGGCACCCAGGTCTCGGGCTATCGCCGGGGCCGCGACGGTGACGATCGTCGCGTCGAGAAGGTCCATGAAGGAACCGAAGAGCACCACCAACAGCGCCGTGGTCGCGCCGGCGCTGGCGATGAGTGTCGGGGAAGCCCCAGCTGTGCGGGTGCTCTCTCGGGGGCTCGGTGAGTCGTTCATGTCGGCCACCGTCGCAGGCATAGTTGCCACGGAGTGACCGCTATCGGTGAGAGAATCGGAGAATCATGGCTGCTACCTCCGCGCGGACGCTCAGGCTGCTGTCGATCTTCGGAATCGGTGCGCCCCTGACCGCCGAGGAACTCGCCGCCCGACTCGGAGCGTCGGTGAGAACCGTGCGTCGCGATATAGACACGCTCCGGGACCTCGGGTACGAGATCGAGGCCGTCCGCGGAGCAGGTGGAGGATACCGGCTCGGTCGCGCTACCCGCTTGCCGCCGGTCGTCTTCGATGAAGACCAGGCCGTCGCCACGGCCGTCGCGCTCCAGACCGTCCCGACGATCCTCTCCGGCATCCACGAGAACGCGGCCCGTGCTCTCGCCACGCTGCACCAGGCGATGCCCGCACGCAGCCGCCTGCACGCCGAAGCGTTCACCGTCTCCTCAGCCCGCAACTACTGGGAGTTCCCCGCGCCACCGATCGACGCCGAGATCGTCCGCGCCGTTGGCAGCGCGATCAACCGGCGGCACCTCGTTCGCGTGGACTACACCGGCGACGGCGAACCCGTCACGCTCACGCTGGAACCACACGACCTCGTGGTCTGGGCCGCACGCTGGTACCTGGTCGCCTTCGACCCGGACGCGGACCGATGGCGCGCGATGCGCGTGGACCGCATCCAACCGCACATGCCCACGCACACCCCCTTCGACCGACGTGACATCCCGCACGGCGATCCCGTCGCCTTCGTCATGACCACACACGACCGCGGAGACGCCGCAGCAGAATGGCGATGCCGCGGCTCAGCCATCCTCGCCCTGCCCGCCTCCACCGTCGCCCGGTTCGCCCCCGGCGGATCAACAGTCGAGTACGACACCGAAACCACTTGCCGACTCACACTCGGCGCATGGTCATGGCCAGGACTGGCAGGACTGCTCCTCACCTTCGACGCCGACATCACAGACATCGAACCGGCCGAACTCAGGCAAGCCCTGCACTCCCTGCGCACCCGAATCAGCAAGGAACTCGGCCCCGACCAACCTCCCCGGTGACCTGCACATCTGGCGTCCGCGTTCCCAATGTCAGATCACCGCTGCCCGTCCGAGAACCGGGCCAGGACCAGCGACTCGACCACGCCGACAGCCGCGTAGGCGAGGATCGACACGGCCGTGACGACGACGATGTCCGCCCAGACCTCGTCGTAGCGGAAGCCGCCGATGGCGCGCAGGATGCCGGCCCCGATGCCCTGCCCGGTGGCCAGCCACTCGGCGATGAGCGCGCCGATGATCGAGGCGGGCACGGAGATCCTGGCCGACGCGAACACCGACGGCATCGCGGTCGGCACCGCGACCTTGCGCAGCACGGTGAGCCGTCCGCCGCCGTAGGCCATGACCAGGTCGGTAGCCTGCGGCGACGCCGAACGCAGCCCGAAGGCGATGTTGACCAGCGCCGGGAAGAACACCACGATGCCGCCGATCACCGCCACACCGACGAGGTCCCTGCCGAACACCAGCGTGATCAGCGGCGTCATCACCACGAGCGGTACCGACCGCAACAGCATCGCGACCGGCATGAACGTCTGCTCGACGGTCCTGAGCAGGACGAACGTGATGGCGACGGCCATCGCCGCGACCATGCCGCTGGCGAAGCCGATGGCCGCGTCCCTGATCGTGACGCCGAGCGCGCCGAACACGGCGTCGCGGTGCGCGGCGGCCTCCGGCACGGTGAACAGGTAGTCCCAGACCTGGGGCGGACGCTTGCCGACGAGCGGGCTGATCCCGAACGCCTCCAGGAGCAGCCACCAGGCGGCGACCACGATGACCACCGAGGGCAGCAGCGGGCCGACGACCCGCAACACGGTACGGCCGATCACAGACTTCTCCCTGACGACCAAGGGGTCACCACGCGCGCGAGCACGGCCACGACCGCGTAGCCGAGCCCCGCGATCAGGCCCGCGACGAGCGCCAGCCCCCACGTCCTCGACACCTGGAACTGCTGCTGCGAGATCATCAGCGACACGCCGAGCCCCTGGTCGTTGCTGCCGAGGTACTCGCCGATGATGGCCCCGAGCAGCGCGGACGGGGCCGAGATCTTGAGCCCGGCGAACGTGCTCGGCAGCGCCGAGATCACCTGGACGTGCCGGAGCTTGGCCAGCTTGCCACCCCCGTACACCGTGATCACGTCCAGGCTGGCCCGGTCGGCGGAGCGCAGCCCGAGCAGGGCGCCGATCAGCGTGGTGAAGAAGACCGAGATCGCGGCCAGGAACACCACGGCGGCCTGCCCGCCGAAGACGACCAGGATGATCGGGCCGATGGCCAGCAGCGGGATGCAGTAGCTGATCACCGCGAGCTGGGTGGCGACGGCCTCCAACCTGGGGACGAGCAGGACGACCACGGCCACCGCGAGCGCCAGCCCGTTGCCCCAGAGGAAGCCCTGCAGCGCCGCGCCCAGCGTGGCCGAGGCGTTCGGCCAGTAGAAGGCCCAGCCGTCGTGGGCCATGCCCGACAGCACCGCCCACGGGGTCGGCACCGCGCCGCCACCGGCGAAGACGGTCACCGCGAGCAGCCACCACAGCGCGATCAGCGCGACGACGCCGACCAGTCCCTGCAGCCGTCTCATGAGCCGTGCCCGAACAGCAGGTCGCTGAGGTGGTCGTGGATCGCGTGGAACTCGGGGGTGCGCATCATCTCGGGGGTGCGCGGACGCGGCAGGCCGATCTCCACCATCTCGACGACCCGGCCGGGGCGCGGGCTCATGACGGCGACCACGTCCGACAGGAAGATGGCCTCGCCGATGCCGTGGGTGACCATCAGCGTGGTGGCGGGCTTCTCCGTCCAGATGCGCAGCAGTTCCAGGTTCAGGCGCTGGCGGGTCATGTCGTCCAGCGCGCCGAACGGCTCGTCGAGCAGCAGCACGCTGGGCTTGACCACCAGCGCGCGGGCGATCGAGACGCGCTGGCGCATGCCGCCCGACAGCTCGGCGGGCCTGGCCTTCTCGAAGCCCTCCAGGCCGACCAGCTTGACCAGGTCCTCGATGACGCCGGGTTCCGGCTTGATCCCGGCGACCTCCAGCGGCAGCCGGATGTTGGCGGTCACGCTGCGCCAGGCCAGCAGGGCCGAGTCCTGGAAGGCGATGCCGAGGTGGTGGCTCCTGCGCAGTTCCTCCGGCGTCTCGCCGTTCACCCGGATCTCGCCCGTGGTGGGCTCCTCCAGTCCGGCGAGGATGCGCAGCACCGTCGACTTGCCGCAGCCTGACGGGCCGAGCAGCGACAGGAACGAGCCCTTCGGCGTCTGAAGGTCCACGCCGTCGATCGCGGTCAGCCCTTTGCTGAACGTCTTGCTCAGCCCGGTGATGCTGATGCCGCTCATGCGAGCTTGAGACTCGGATCGGCCTTGTACACCTCGTCGATGATCGACAGGTCGAAGAGCTGTTCGGCCTTGATGGTCAGCCCGGCCTTGGCGAGGGAGGCGATGTTCTGCTCGATCAGCTGAGGGGTCATCGTGAACAGGCCGTTGGCCTTGGCGTCGGGGGTGACCACGAGCTCGTTCTGCATCTTGGCCTCCTCCGTCTGCTCCTTGACGTCGAGGTTCTGGTCCTTGCCGTAGGTGCCGGCGGCCAGTTCGGCCGACTTGGCCGGGTCGGCCACCGCGTCCTTCCAGCCCTTGATCTCGGCCGTCAGGAAGGCCTTGAGCTTGTCGCGCTCGCTGTCGATGGTCTGCTGCGTCACCGTGAACGTCTCGGCGACCAGCGGCAGGCCGTGGTCGGCGAAGAGCATGTGGGTCGCGTCCACGCCCTGCATCTTCAACCGCACGGGGCCGCTGGTGACGAAGCCGACGTAGCCGTCGAGCTGTCCGGACGTCAGCATCGACGGGTCGGACTGGAACGGCACCCTGGTCACGCTCGACGGGTCGATGCCGTTGGCCTTGAGCAGGGCGTTCCAGACCAGCTCGTTGGAGTCCTGGACGCCGATCTTCTTGCCCACCAGCGCCTTGGGGTCCTCGATCGGGTTCTTGCCGAGCGAGACGATGGCGAAGGGGTTCTTCTGGAACGTCGCGCCGACGATCTTGAGCTGCGCGCCCTGCAGGATGGCGGGCGCGGTGATGGTCGGCGCCGACAGGCCGATCCAGCAGCGCCCGGTGGCCAGGCCCGACTCGACCGAGGTGCCGGAACCGCCGCCCGACAGCAGCTCGACCTGGGAGAACCCGGCGGCCTTGAAGTAGCCCTTGCTGTCGGCGAAGTACTCGCCCGCGAACTCGACGTTCTTCTTCCAGGACAGCTGGAGCTTGACCGAGCCGTGCCCGCCTTCTCCGCCGCCGGCCCCGCTGGTCGTGCCGTTGTCGCCACAGGCGGCCAGGCCGAGCGCCAGTCCGGCCATACCTGTCGTCCGCAGGAACGCGCGACGGTCGAGGGTAGCCATAATTCTCCTTGAGCGGGCGGTGAAGATGCAGGTCAGGAGGGTATATATCGATTATTACCATCATGTGACGGAATTTCGGGCATCGCGGCGGAGGTGGGCCGCGCGACCCGGCCCGGGCGGCGAAAGCCCTGTACACGCTGGAACGCCACCTGTAGGTAGCTACGAGAGCACCCCACGAGGTCCGTAGGTCTCTCCAGCCGCAGGACGGAGCCGGTAACGTCAGGCCTGAAATGAGACTTGACGGAATCCCGCTTTGGGACGGTACCGAACCCCGCGGCCCCGTGGACCTGTCCTGGGAGCCTGACGAGATCGTCGACATCCGGCCCGCCGCCCAGCGTCACGACGAGCTGTGCGTCATCCCCGGCCTGGTCGACACGCACGTCCACCTCATCGGCGACGCCAGTCCGCGGCAGTCCGACTTCGCCACCTGGCCGCTCGTCACCACCCGCGACGAGCAGGTGCTGCACGGCGTCGCCCACGCCCAGCGCGCCATGCGCCACGGCGTGACCACCCTGCGCGACCTGGCCGGCGACGAGGCGCAGATCGCGCTGCGCCGGGCGTTCGACGCGGGCGTGCTGCCCGGCCCGCGCATCCAGGTCCACGGCGTCGTCGGGATGACCGCCGGGCACAACGACCTGTTCGTACCGCCCGCGTTCCCGATCCGCAAGCCCACCGCCGACGGCCCCGACGACTGCCGCAAGCTGGTGCGTACCTGGGCCAGGGCCGGAATGGACGGCATCAAGCTCACCACCAGCGGCGGCGTCCTGTCGATCGGCGACAAGAACGCCTGGCGCAACTACACCCGCGACGAGATCCGCGCCGTCGTGGACGAGGCGCACGCCCTCGGCATGCTGGTCGCCTCGCACGCCCACTCCGAGGAGGGCATCCGCGTCGCCGTCGAGGAGGGCGTCGACTCGATCGAGCACGGCACGCTGATGTCCCGGGACCTCGCCGAGACCCTCGCCGCCCGCCGCACCCCGGTCGCCCCCACCCTGCTGATCAACGAGGCGATCGCCGCGGGCCGGGTGCCGGTGACCGAAGAGGCCATGGCCAAGGCCGCCGAGCTGGTCGCCAGGCGCGACGTGCTGCTCGCCGAGGCGTACGCGCTGGGCGTCCGGTTCGTGCTGGGCACCGACGCCAACGGGCACCACGTCCAGTTCGGCGACCAGCTCGCGGAGGTCGTCCACATGACGCGGGTGCTGGGCATGGACGCCGAGACGGCGCTGCGCGCGGCCACGTCCGACGCCGCCGACTCGATCGGCATGCCGGTGGGCCGGATCGCCCCCGGCCTCGGGGCCGACCTGGTCGTGCTGCGGGGCCGTCCGTGGGAGCGGATCGAGGACCTGGCGACCGAGAACGTCGTCGCCGTGGTCTCACGGGGCCGGCTGGTCGCCGGGCGGCTGCCCTGACCTGAGCGCGAGGTACAGGTCCGTGCGGTCGCGCATGGACGACATGCGCCGCCCGGTCAGCTCCTCGATTCGTTGCATCCGGTAGCGCAACGTGTTGACGTGCACGTACAGCTCGTCGGCCGTGCGCTGCCAGGAGCCGCACGTCTCCAGGAAGACGTCCAGGGTGCGCAGCAGCTCCGAGCCGTGCCTGGCGTCGTACTCCTCGACGGGGCCGAGCAGGTGCTCCCTGAACGATCTGCGCACGCTCGCCGGCAGCGAGGCCAGCAGCAGTTCGTGGGTGTCGACGTCGGCCGCGGACATGATCGACACGGGGCCCGCGCCGTCGCCGGCCGCCTCGACGCCGCGCCGCGCGGTCTCCAGCGCCTCGGCCAGCCGCGACACGCTGGACGCCGCCTCGCTGATCCCCGCCGCGATCCGCAGCCCCGGCCTGGACGCCGCCAAGCCGCGCAGCTCCTCGCTCAGGCTCTTGCGTGTGGTCTTCCCGTTGACCAGTACGACCGCCTCGCCCGGCAGCCCGCCGACGATCAGGTGCCGCCCCTTCCTGGCCAGCCCCTCGTGCAGGACGGCGGGCAGGTCGTGGCCGTCGGACCCGCCTGTCAGCCGCACCACCAGGGCCGTCGTCGGCAGCCCAGGGTCGGCCCCCAGCAGCCGCAGGTGCGCCGACACCTCTCCGGGCGGGATCTGCTGCGTGACCAGCACGTCCAGGAGCGTCTGCGCCCTGGCCCGCTCGGCCCTGCGCTGCTCGGCGGCGAACGACTCCTCCGCGACGGCCTCGGTGATGGCGCCGAACGACTGGTCGGGCGCGGCCAGGATCAGCGGGAGGTTGCGCCGCTCGCACGCCTCGACCAGAGCGGGAGGCAGCTCGCCGAGCACGACCAGCCCGACGACCAGGCCGGCCACGTCGGCCGCCCAGAGCGCGTCGGCGAAGGAGTCGCAGTCGGACGGCCGCCGATACCAGACGCCGCTGGTCAGCACGAGATCGCCGGCACGCAGGTAGCGGCGCGGATCGGGCAGGTCGGTAGGGTATGCGCGGCGCACCTCGCGGCCCAGGTGGCCGTGGCCCGTAACCGGCGTCAGATGCAGGTCGTCGCGCGCCAGCAGATCCGCCAGTCTCAAGAGCGACACCTCCCGAAATCTGATGTTATGCCAGCTCATGCGGTGATAGTTCGGAGGTTCGCACGATACCGTGACCCCACGGCCGTCCGGTTTACTCGACGCCATGCGGCCCAAAGCGGAACTCCACCTGCACATCGAAGGCACCCTCGAACCCGAGCTCGTCGTCGAGCTGGCCCGGCGCAACCGGATCGAGCTGCCGACCTTCGACGTGGAGGCCATCAGGGCCCGCTACGACTTCACGAACCTCCAGTCGTTCCTCGACATCTACTACGAGAACATGGCGGTGCTCAGGACCGAGCAGGACTTCTACGACCTCGCCACCGCCTACCTGAAGCGGGCCGGGGTCCAGCACGCCGAGATCTTCTTCGACCCGCAGGCCCACCTGGTCAGGGGGGTGCCGCTGGGGGTGGTGTTCGGCGGGCTGACGGCGGCGCTGCGCGACAGCGACGTGTCCGCCGAGCTGATCCTGTGCTTCCTGCGCGACCGCGGGGCCGAGGAGGCCGAGCAGGTGCTGCGGGCGGCGCTGCCGTACCGGGACCAGTTCATCGGCGTCGGGCTCGACTCGGCCGAGGTGGGCTACCCGCCGTCGCTGTTCAGGCGGGTCTTCGAGATCGCCGCCGCCGAAGGGCTGCACCGGGTGGCGCACGCGGGTGAGGAGGGCGGCCCCGACTACGTGTGGGAGGCGCTGGACATCCTGCGGGTCGAGCGGGTGGACCACGGCATCAGGGCCATGGAGGACCCGCAGCTCGTGGCCCGGCTGCGCGAGGAGCGCATCCCGCTGACGGTGTGCCCGCTGTCGAACGTCCGGCTGCGCGCCGTGCCGTCGCTGCGCGACCACATCCTGCCCGCCATGCTGGACGAGGGCCTGCTCGTCACGGTCAACTCGGACGACCCGGCCTACTTCGGCGGCTACGTCGAGGACAACTACCGCGCCCTCCGCGACGAGCTGGGCATGACGGAGGACCAGCTCGACCAGCTCGCCCGCAACTCCTTCGAAGCCGCCTTCAAGGCCTGAGGCCCCGAACCGGCCCGCGAACCACTCACCCGAGGTCCGGGGCGTACTCCGCGGCCCAGCCGGCGGGCCTGCGCGCCGGTCCGCCGGTCGGCTCCCGGACGGTGTCAGTGGCGGGAGCGGCTGCGCGGGCCGTCAACCGAGCAGCGCGAGCACGTGCTCGGCTTGCCGCTCCAGTGCGCCGGGCGGGTTCCGGCGGGCGCACGGCCCGCCAGGGCCGAGGATGAGCAGCCAGCCGAGCGCGAGCAGCCGCCGGAAGTCCCGCACCCTCACCTCGACGCCGGTCAGGTCGAGCTGCGACAGCAGCGCATCACCGGCGAAGCCGCCGTCGAGGTGGGAGATGTGCTCGACCACCTCGGCGACCTCGAACGCGCGATCGCTGCGCCCGGAGTCCTCCCAGTCGACCATCCGCACCTGGCCGCTCGCCGGGTCCCAGAGGTAGTTGGCGTGGTTCCCGTCGGCCAGCCCGAGGACCGGCGGCAACGGGTCGGTGGCGAGCCGGTCGGGGGCCGAGGTGGCCAGCCAGGCCACCCCCTGGGCGACGGCCTCCACGACGCGCGGATCGTCGCCGAGGTCGGGCCGTTCGCCGGCCCTCCGGCGTACCTTCGCGACGGCGGCGCCCGGGCCCCACGCGGCCGGCGGGATCGTGTTCACCGCCCGAACCGGGATGTCGCGGTGGAGCCGGGTGAGCGCGGCAGCCAGGGCCGCGATCTGCTCGCGACCGGCCTGCCGGCCCCGGAGCGGGCTGCCGGGCAGCCGGGTCATCACCACGGTGGGCGGGACCGCGTCGAGCTCGGCCCTGACCGGTGCGGGTGCGAGGCCGGGGGCGTGCTCGGCCAGGAACGTCAGCACCGCCCATTCACGCTGGGGCTCTCGCCGGTGCCACGACGTGTACCGCTTGATCACGATGTCGTCGCGGATGTCGAGGTCGTGTGTGGTGAACTGACCGACCGTCATGCGCCCCGTCCCCCATGCCGTCCGCACGTCAGCCGGGCAGGAAGCCCAGGCAGTGGTCATCGAGGCTAACGCGGCTCGCCCCCGGATTCGGTGAGCGACAGGCCCTTCACCACGACAGCCCCGTCTGCGCCCGGGCGACGCGGGCGGGCCGTGGACAGCGCCCGGTCTGCGCCTGGACGACGCGGGCACAGCGTCCGCTGCCCGGCCCGCCCGAGCGGCGCGAGTTGCCTTGACACCGGTGAGAAGGTTCTAGCGTGGCCGCGGTGGCGGGTGGTCAGGCGACAGGAGGGCGATCGCGCATCCGCCGATCGGAGGAGTGGCGATGAAGTTCGGGATCAGCTACAACACGGCCTACTACGGCGTCGACCCTGAAAAGATCACGGCCTACGCTCGGCATGCCGAGGACTGCGGCTTCGAGTCGCTGTACCTGCCGGAGCACATCGCGCTGTATCCCGGTGCCATGGTCGGCCCCTTCGAGCTCCCGCCGTCGCTGCCGTACGGCGATCCGCTCGACTGCCTGAGCTTCGTCGCCGCGGCCACGCAGCGGATCCTGCTCGGGACGGGCGTGCTGCTGCTGCCGTACCACCACCCGGTGGTCCTGGCCAAGCGCCTGGCGACCATCGACGTGCTGTCCAAGGGGCGGATGCGGTTGCTGACCGTGGGTCTCGGCTCGCTGCCGGGCGAGGCCAAGGCGACCGGGGTCGACTTCGGCACCCGCGGCCGCCGCGCCGACGAGGCGATCGACGTGATGCGGCTGCTCTGGGCCGGCGACGAGCAGGGTGTCAGCCACGACGGAGAGTTCTTCGCCTTCGACGACCTGTGCCAGTTCCCGAAGCCCTACGGGGTCTCGCACCTGCCGATCCACGTCGGCGGGTCGAGCAGGGCGGCCGCGCGCCGCGCCGGTCGACGCGGCGACGGCTACTTCCCCGGCGGCAGGCTCGACCTCGAGGAGCGCGCCATCCAGATGGACCTCGCCCGCTCGGCCGCCGCCGAGGCCGGACGCGACCCGCAGGCGCTGGAGTACACCCGATGGGGTTCGACCGACATCTCCGCCGAACAGGTCGAGGCGTACGCCGAGCAGGGCGTGACCCGCATCGTGGTGAACCTCAGCGCCGCAGAACCGGAGCAGCAACGCGAGGAGATGTCCGCGTTCGCCGAGCGCTTCGCCCTCCTCCCGGGGTAGCGCGCCCGGTGACCCCATTGGCTAGCTCTCACCGTCCCCGCGCAGGGCCGGGGGCGGAACGGGGATGGCGGGGAAGGGGTTGTCCGGCAGCAGGATGACCCGGCGGGCCTGGTCGGGCTGCATCGCCGCGTCCAGGTGCAGCAGGGCCGCGCCGATGCCCGCCGCGCCCACCATGTACCCGGTGTCGGCCGACACCTCCCCCGGACGCAGCCGCCGGTACGCCTGGTACCAGCGCAACCCTCTGCCGTCGTGGTCGGTGGCCCGGCCGATGAGGTGGTCGGCGAGCGTGCGCGCGTGGTCGAGGTAGGCCGGCCGCCCGGTCGCCGCCCACAGCCCCACGAAGAGTTCGAGCAGCCCGGCGGTGCCGCAGCACTGGCACGAGACGTTCCAGTACCCGGACGTCTGCCGGTGCGGCGCCCCGCTGCGGACGATGCCGTGCGCGAGCCGCTCGGCCCAGTCGAGGTCCTCGACGTCGCCGGTGACGCGGTACAGCTCGTAGAACGTCCGGGCCACGCCCGCCGAGCCGGAGCAGAAGCCGAGGTAGTGCAGTTCCCTGCCGTGGGGCAGGTGGTGGGGCACGGCCGCGCACCTGTCGGTGATGGCGCTGACGGTTCTGACGAAGTCGGCGCCCCGGTGTGCCGCCTGGAGGAACGCGTGGTCGCCGGTGACGCCGTACAGGCGGGCGAGGAGGTAGGCGGTGCCGGCCGTCCCGGACAGGAAGCCTGGGGTGACGGCGTCGACGGGCAGGTCTGCGCAGTCGCCGAAGCGGTGGCCGGGCACGGAGAGCCCGGCGATGCGGGCGCCTGCTTCGACGGCCACGTCCTCGTAGGCGGGTGTGCCGAGCATGGCGGCGGCGTGCAGCAGGCCGAGCACCACGCCGCCGTCGCCGCGTTGGGCGTGCTCGCGTGACCAGCCGAGGCCGCCGTCGTCGAGGCGGCGCGCGGATCTGACGATCCGGTCGGCGGCGCCCGCGGCGGCTTCGTCGAAGCGGCCGTCGCCGAGCACCCAGCCCGCGTGGGTGAGGGCGACGGCGATCCCGGCCAGGCCGTGGTAGAGGGTGACATCGGTGACGTCCTGCCAGGTGGCGGCGAGGTAGCGGGCGCCGGCGCGGGCGTCTTCGAGGTAGGCCTCGTGGCCGGTCGCGGCGGCCAGTTCCAGGAAGAACAGCACGATGCCGGACGCGCCCGCGTAGAGGGACGCGGGTTCCGGCGCGACGGCCGATCTGCCCCGGACGTCGGGGTTGGCCCGCCAGTGGCGGCCGTGCTCGTCGTCCACGGCGGCCGAGCGGATCCACCGACCCGCCATGATCGCGGCGGTCAGCGGTGTCTCGGCACGTTCGCTCGATGAGCGCGTGCGATCCAGGCTCATACCTCAGTATCCCATATATCTGGTAGGAAATTGAGGTTAACCTGAAAGGCATGCCTTTACCGAACTTCTTGGTGATCGGCGCACCCAAGGCCGGGACCACCGCCCTGCACTCAGCCCTCCGCGCGCATCCGGCCCTCTACCTGTCGCCGGTGAAGGAGCCCAAGTACTTCCTCACGGACGGCCCGCCCCCGGCAAGAGGCGGCCCGGGCGACGCCCGCACGTTCCGCGAGCGGATCTGGCGGCGCGCGGACTACGAGGCCCTGTTCGCCGCCGCCCCCGCCGGGACGCTGTGCGGTGAGTCCACCCCGTTCTACCTCTACGACCGCGCCGCGCACCACCGGATCAGGAAGACCATCCCGCAGGCCAGGCTCATCGTGATCCTGCGCGACCCCGTCGAGCGGGCCCACTCCAACTGGACGCACCTGTGGTCGGCTGGGCTCGAACCGATCGACGACGTCGTCCGGGCCTGCGCCGCGGAGGAGCAGCGGATCGCCGCCGGCTGGGACCACTTCTGGCACTACACCGCCCTCGGCCGGTACGGCGAGCAACTGGCGAGCCTGTTCACGCTCTTCCCCCGCGAGCAGGTGCTGATCTTCCGATACCGCGACCTCGTCGACAGACCAGCCGGGACGCTCGACCGCATCTGCGCCTTCCTCGGCGTGGAACAGGGCCTGCTCACCGAGGCCCCGCGGGAGAACGTGACTGCGCATCCGGACCCGGGCCAGCGACACCGGATGCTCGCCACGTTCCGCCGCTTCCTGCCCGGCGCGCTGGGCGAGCCGATCGAGCGCCTGCTCCAGCGCCGGGGACGGTCGCGACGTCCGCTCACCTGGGAGCAGCGGCAGCAGCTCATCCCGTACTTCGCGGCCGACGTCGAGCTGTTGCAGAAGGTCACCGGCGACGACTACTCCGACTGGCTCCGCCCGAGGGAGCGCTCGGGCGGGCTGATCGGCGCCCGCCCGCCGGGCCAGCGCCAGGCCAGAAACGGCCGCTTCGCCGCCTCGTGACCGTCAGCGGAGTTCCGTGCGGAGCTCGTGGGCGCCGTCGGCGCGGGTGTACTCGTAGTAGAGGCGCACCCGCCCGCCGGGCAGGTCCACCAGGTCCAGGTAACGCAGCCCGCCGCCGCGGTGCGGGGAGGACGCGGCGGGCGCGGCGCCCACCGGGGTCAGCGCGGCAGGGTCCGTGCCCACCGCGAGGCCCGTGCGCTCCTCGTAGTTCTCCTCGGCGCCGGCCCGCCCGTCGTAGTACGCGAGGACCCGGTCGCCGTCGAAGCGCACGGCGGTGATCCGGGCGCCGCGGGAGTCCCAGGCGCCGGGGCGGCCGGTCAGCGCCGTACCGTGCCAGGTCCAGTCGAGGCCGTCCGCGCTGGTCGCATAGTCGCTGACCATGCGGTCGGTCTCGCCGGGGTCCTGCAGGGGGTGGCAGCACGCCCACAGGTGCCACCTGCCGCCCTTCCTGAGGATCACCGGGTCCTTCACCCCGGTCTTGGGGTCGCCGGGCAGGACGGTCCGGCGCTCGCGCGGGTCGAACGCGGCCGGGTCGTCGGCTTCCAGGACCTCCACGCGCCAGTGCTTGGTGTCGCGGGTGGCGCAGCTCAGGTAGAGCCGCCAGCGCCCCTCGGGCGTGCGCACCAGGGCCGGACGTTCGAGGGAGTCGGTGTCCATCTCGTCCTGGGTGATCGTGGTCAGCGTCTCGAACCGCTCGCCGTCCGCGGAAACGGCGACCACGATCGCGTAGCCGCGCCCCTCCCCCACGGGGCGCCGCAGGCGGTAGGCGAGATAGATGCGGCCGTCAGCCGCGACCGCGCTGGGCGCGCCCGCCCAGTGTCCCTCTCCCGCGACGGGCGGGAGGACCGCGACCACCGAGCGGCCGGGCTCTGGAAGCACATCGATCGACATGGGGACGAGGCTAGGAGCCGGCTGGCGCGCACTCATGGAGATTCACCGATCCTTGGCTGGCATCATAGGTTTTCCTGTATTTCCTATGAGCTTAATGGGAAAGCGGGCGCCGATTACGGCGCCCGCTCCCTCCCGATATCAGCCGGCGATCTTGGCGGTGGCCGTCTGGCCGCCGCGCACGGGGACGACGGCCACCGTGTACCGGACCCCGTCGATCACCTTGGGGTGGCCGGCGGCGCGGTGGCCGTTGACCTCCAGCCAGCGGTGCTCACCCAGGAAGCGCGCCTCCCAGAAGCGCAGCTCGTCCGACCCGTTGGTGAACGTCGTGGACGTCTGCCCGTCGTGCCGGACGCTCACCGTCCCGTCGCCGACGGGCACGTCGTCCACCTGCAGCCAGCCGATGTCGGCGGGCAGCCGCGACAGCGTGGCCACGGTGCGCCTGGGCACGTCGGGCTGGATGCCCATCAGCCCCTCGACCGTCTGGCTGACCAGCGTGAACGACACCTCCGGGTAGTCGCCGTTGAGCCCCTGGCGGCGGCTGACGTGCTTGTTCTCGCGCTGGTCGTAGACGTACTGCATCCACTTCCAGGCGGTCTCGTTCCGGTTGTGCCTGAAGAAGGTGTCGGGCAGGTACGTGATCGCCTCGATGTTACTCGGCTTCCCGGCGCCGCTCGCCTCGGCGTCGACGAAGTCGAGGTAGGCGTCGTTGCGCGGGCCTGCGTCGATGATCCCCTTCATCGGCATGAACCAGCTGTTCTCGTTGCCGAAGCCGGTGAGCGGGGTGCCGTCGACCGTGTAGGCGCGGACGAACTCGCCCGTGCCCGGCTTGACGCTCCAGGTGTCGTTGAAGTACCGCTTCAGGTCCTCCGCCTTCTTGGCGTACGCGCGCGACAGCTTGACGTCGTCCTTGTCGAAGGCGAGGTCGGCGAGCGCGCGGTACGCCTGGTACTGCGCGCCGATCGAGTCGCCGGCCTCCGCCAGCGGCTCGTCGCCGGCCTCGTTGTAGCTGGCGGCCCCCTGGAAGATGCCCTTGCCGGTGCCTTCGGCCACCCCGTTGGCGAGCCGGCCGTCGTGCAGGGTGACGAACTCGCCGGTGGCGTGCCGGTAGTAGTCCCAGAACACCGGGTCGTCCAGGTAGGAACGGTCGCCGCTCCAGCGGTAGGCCTGGTTGGCCTTCTCGACCAGCTCGAACGTGGCCGGCACCTCGCGGACGAAGTTCGTCGGCGACCGGTAGTCGATGTCCAGGTAGGTCTTGGCGTCGAAGTTCAGCGCCCACACAGGGTAGAACTTGTGCTCTTCGGTCGCGGAGACGGCGAAGGAGCGCAGCATGTTCCTGTTCTCGTCGGCCAGGCCGAGGATGTGCGCGCCCGCGAGCTGGTGCGCGAAGTCGCGCGAGTAGTAGCCGCTGCGGTGGGCGTACCCGGCCCAGTACGACGGGGCGTAGGTCCCCTCGCCGGTGCCGCCGGGCTGGCGCTCGTCCACGTCGAGCAGGCCGGGCGCGCCGTCCTGGTGGACCCAGCTGCCCGCCTTCGCCTTCGACCACGCGAACAGCTCGACGACCTTGGGGTTGGACGAGGTCACGCGCGGGTCGGCGGTGGCTCCCGGCGAGACCATCACGTCGTCGGCGTTGACCCAGCCGGATCCCGAGCCGAACACGATCTCCAGCCGGTCACCCTCGGCCAGCTCCACGTTGGAGATCGTGTACCTGCTGTAGGTGGAACGTGCGGGCAGCGTGACGGTTCCGGCGTCGGCGCCGTTGCGCCGGACGGCGAACGTGCCGCCGGGGCCGCCCGTCGCGATCCAGGCCGAGATCGTGTAGCGGCCGGCCGCCGGGGACGTGATGACCTGGCTCACGCTCCTGCCCGCGCCCGCGTCGAGGTAGATGAGCTTGGCGCCGCCGTGGGGGTTGTTGGTGGCGACGCCGGTGCCGTCGGTGAACGTCCAGCCTTCGGCGCCCTTCTCGAAGCCGGGGTTGACCACGACCAGCGGGCCGCCGCCCGCGGCGGCGTGTGCGGGGGTGAGGGCGGCGGCGGCCAGGAGCGAGGAACCCAGCAGGACGGATAGCACTCTCATGGTTATTCTCCCGATGATCGGATGAATGGGGGGCGTACGAGAGGATGAGAAAGGTGGATTCGCGAAGGTCTACCGGGAGCCGCGCGGAGGCGCCGTGGAGCCGCGCACGACCAGCTCGGGGCTGAACAGCAGCTCGCCCTTCGGGACCTCGCGGTTGCTCACCAGGGCGACGATGCTGCGGGCCACCTCCTTGGCCAGCCGGTCGATCGGCTGCCGGACGGTGGTCAGCGGCGGGTCCACGAACTCCATGATCATCGACCCGTCGTGCCCCACGATCGAGACGTCGCCGGGGACGGTCAGCCCCTGCCTGCGCACCGCCCTGACGGCCCCGAGCGCCATGTAGTCACTGGCCGCCACGACCGCGCTCACCCCGCGCCGCAGCAGCTCGGCCGTCGCCGACTGCCCGCCCTCGATCGTGTAGTGCTGCCTCACCACCAGCGCGCCGGGATCGTCGACCCCGCGCCGCACCAGCGCGGAGGTGAACCCCTCCACCCGCCGGTCGGCCGGCCGGTTGCCCGTCGGGCCCGAGGCCAGCCCGATCCTGCGGTGCCCGAGAGCCCACAGGTGGTCGACGGCCAGCTCAGCCGACAGGTAGTCGTCGGTGGCGAGCACGGGCGCGTCGTGCCCGTCGAAGCCGCCGTTGACGCCGATGAACGGGATGCGCCGGGCGGCCAGCACGTTGTACGTCTCGGGGTCGGCGTTCTCGATCGTGTTGCTGGCCGACAGGAACACCACCCCGGCCACCCCGTGGTCGGCCAGCGCCGTGACGAACTCGCGCTCCTGTATCCCTCCCGGCAGCGCCGGGCAGACGACCCCCTTGAGCCCGTGCGGGGCCAGCGCGGCCTCGATCAGCTCGGCGACGTCCGCGAAGAACGGGTTGGACAGCCAGGGCGTGATCACCGCGACGATCTGCCCCCGGGTGCTGCGCTCGTAGCCGAGCTCGGCCATGGCGCGCTCGACGGCCTCGCGGGTCTTGGCGGAGACCCCGGTGCGGCGGTTGATGACACGGCTGACGGTGGCCTCGCTCACCTCAGCCCTGGCCGCGACCTCGGTGATGCCGATCTTCACGATCTCACCTCCAGCACCGCCAGCCCAGAGGGCGGGACGTCCAGCGAGCACAGGCCCGGCCGCAACGTCCCGGCCGTCGCAACGATCATAGAGCCGTCAGCGGCGCGGGTTTCCGAGACGGACAGATCGTCGCCGGCGACGTCCAGCACCAGCCTGCCGGACGAGGTGCCGTTCACCACGGTGACCTTACGGAACGCCCCGACGGGGACCACCCGGTCGCTCGTCACGCTGATCACGCACTCGTCGCCCAGGGCGGCACTGACCACCGGGTACAGCTCGTCGGGGCGGCCGGGCTCGACCTCCCCGTCGAGCAGCAGCGGCCGCAGCTCCTGCCAGCGCCGCAGCCAGAACGCGACCATCCGCCGGTGCTCGTCCGTCAGCTCGCCGAGCCTGGCCGAGATCTGCGGGACGGCGTGCAGCGCGCCGATGAGCTGCCGCGCGGCGCTGTGCGCGGGGGCGGCCGGGTCCCACATGAGCATGTCGGCGTGGACGGCGCCGCGGACGTTGAGCAGCCCGACGTCGATGGTGCGCACCCGGTTGGCGACGGCGTCGGCCGGGCAGTCGTCGGCCCGCAGCATGGAGCCGAAGGGCGCCATGCCCGGCCCGACGTACGGCTGCCGCAGCTCGATCAGCGCCCCCGGCCGCACCGCCTCGACCGCGGCGACCAGGTCCGACAGCATGAGCTGCATGGCGGTTCCCACGTCCGGGATGTCGCCGTCGCGCCCTGGCCGCCCCGCGTAGACCATCGCCTGGTCCAGGAAGTCGATCTTCAAGCCGTCGAGCCCGTAGTCGGCGACCAGCCGCACGCACAGGTCCACGACGTGCGCGCGCACCTCCGGCCTGCGCGGGTCGAGCACCTGCGCGCCCGGCGTCCAGCCCGGCTGCGGCGCGTACGGCGACAGCTCCGCGTAGCACTCGGCTTCGGGGCCGAGCAGCAGCGGAGCCACCCAGGCCAGGTACTTCAGCCCGTATCCCCGCACCCGAGCGACATGCCCCGCGAAATCCGGAAATTTCGTCGTATCGGGTCGCCAATCCCCCACACCCTGATAGCCCCGCCCGTTGCCCAGCTCCTGCCACCCGTCGTCCAGGATGATTACGCCGCAGCCCAGCTCCGCGGCCAGCCGCGCCTCCGCGGCGACGGCCGCGTCCTCGACCGCCTGGCTGAACCCGTACCAGGTCGAGTAGACCGGCAGCCGCGCCCCTTCCGGCACCTCCGCCTGCCCCTCTCCCAGCCCGCGGCGCAGCACCCGCATCGCGGCGGCGACACTCGGCTGCCGCCGCGCGAACGCGATCTTGTACGGCGAGCGCCCCGCCGGCACGTGCAAGTGCACCACGAACGTCTTGTTCTCCTCCGAGACGCCGAACCGGATCGTGGTCTCGGGCACCGAGTCGAGCGCGGCGAACGCCAGCATGGACGCCCCGGCGCTGTCATACAGGCACCCCGCGACGGCCCCCTGCACCAGCGAGACCCGCGCATGCCCCGCCCAGTCGGCGACGACCGTCCGCTTCCAGCCCGCGTCGGGATGCCAGAACCCCACCGCGTCACCGAGCGGAACCGACAGCCTGATCTCCAGGTCGTCGTCGGCGTGCACGTCCAGCACGTCCGTGCCGTCCGGTCGGGGCTCCAGGAACCACCGGGCGGGCGCGCCCTTCGTGAGGACGGCCAGCCGTACGTCGTCGAGTAGGTGCTCGGTGGGCGCGGGCGCGAGCCCGGCGGTAGTGACGCTCACTCTTTTACAGCTCCCGCGAGAAGTCCGGATACGAAGTGTCGTTGTAGCAGCAGAAAGAGGATCGCCATCGGGATCGCGGCGACGGCCGTGCCCGCCAGGATCTGGCCGTAGTCGGTCTCGGTGGCGCCCTGGAGGGACGCGATGGCCAGCGGGATCGTGTAGGCGTCCCGCGTGCGCAGCGCGATGAGCGGCCAGACGAAGTCGTTCCACTGGTACAGGAAGAGATAGATGCCCAGCGCGGCGAGCGCGGGCCGCATCGGCGGCAGCACCACCCGGACGAACAGCCGCAGCTCGCCGCAGCCGTCGACGCGTCCGGCCGACAGCAGCTCGGTGGGCAGCGCCGACATCGACTGCCGCATGAGGAAGATGCCGAACGGCAGCGCCAGGTTGGGCAGGATGACCGCCTGGTAGGTGTTGAGCCAGTCGAGCGCCAGCATCATCTTGAACAGCGGCACCAGCGTCACCTGGCTGGGGATGACCAGGCCGAGCATCAGCAGGCCGAACATCAGCTCCTTGCCGCGGAAGTCGTACTTGGCGAAGCCGTACCCGGCCATCGTGCAGACCAGCCCGGCCAGGACGGTGTAGATCGTGGCGATCAGCACCGAGTTGAGCACGACTCTGCTGAAGCCGATGGAGGACTCCAGGTTGGCCAGGTTCTCCAGGAGATGGGCGCCCGGCAGCAGCGGCGGCGGGCTGTCGAACACCTCGGCCGTGCTGTGCGTGCTGGCGACGACCAGCCAGTAGAACGGCACCAGCACCACGGTGACGATGATCAGCAGCGACGAGGTGAGCATCACGCGGCGGGTCACGGTCGCTCTCCCAGGAAGCGGAACTGAACGACGCCGAGGATCCCGATGATCACGGCGAGCGCGTAGGCGATGGCCGAGGCGTAGCCGAAGTCGAGGAACCTGAAGCCGTTGTTGTACAGGTACAGGCCGACGGTCATGGTGCTGTTGTCGGGCCCGCCGTTGGTCATCACGTACGGCTCGTCGAACAGCTGGAGCGTGCCGATCGTGGACATCACCAGCGTGAGCAGGATGACCGGGCGCAGCCCTGGCAGCGTGACGTGCCTGAAGCGGTTCCAGGCGCCGGCCCCGTCCACGCTGGCGGCGTCGTAGTGGTCCTTGGGCAGCGCCTGCAGCCTCGACAGGAAGATCACCGCGTTGTAGCCGGTGTAGTGCCAGGTCAGCGCGAGCCCGATGGCGATGCGGGCCCACAACGTGTCGGTCAGCCACGGGATCTCCGGCACGCCGACCAGCCCGATGACCCAGTTGACCAACCCCGACTGCGGGTTGAGCAGCACCGTGAAGAGCACGCCGTACGCCACCAGCCCGGTGATCATCGGCATGAAGAAGCCGAGCCGGAGGAAGCCCTTGAACCTCAGCAGCGAGGAGTTGAGCGCCACCGCCAGGCCCATCGCCAGCACCAGCATGACCGGCACCTGCACCAGCAGGATGACGCCGGTGTTGCGCAGCGACGTCCAGAACAGCGGGTCGCCGACCAGCCGCTGGTAGTTGGCGGCGCCCGCGAACGTCTGGAGCGCGCCGTCGGTCCTGAACAGGCTGAGCCAGAAGGACCAGGCGATCGGGTACAGCTTGAAGATCGCGAACAGGGCGAGCGCGGGCAGCACGAACAGGTACGGCGCGAGCCGCATGCCCTGCCGCCTGTCCCGCGTCCTGGTCGCCGGTCTGGCCGAGACCCGTTCGGAGAGCGCGGTCATCGCAGGACCTTGCGCCCGGTCTGCTGGGCGACGAGGTCGGCGGCCTCCTTGAGCACGGCGGCCGGGTCGGCGCCCTTGAGCAGCACCTTGCTCTGGGCGTCGTCGACGGCCTTCAGCGCGCGGGAGTAGTCGGCCGAGTAGTTGGTCACGTACGACGGCTGCTTGAGCGCGTTGAGGAAGATCTCGCCCTTCTTCTGCCCGCTGAAGAACGCCGACGGCTCGTGGAAGACCGGGTCGTCGTAGGCGGCCATCAGGGCGGGCGCGATGCCCTTCCCCTTGTAGATCTTCACCTGGTTCTCGGGACGGGTGAGGATGAACTCGGCGAAGGCGAAGGCCGCCTCCCTGTGCTTGCTGGTGCCCGCCACGGCCAGGTGCGTGGAGTTGACGGTGGCCGAGACCTTGCCGCCCGCCGTCACGGCCGGGGGCAGCCGCACCTTCCACTTGCCCTTGTCGCCGGGGGCGCTCTCCTCGATGATGCCGCCGAACCAGGTCGGCATCGCCTGGACGGCGACGCTGCCCTTCTTGATCGAGCTGATCATCGTGTTCCAGCCGCCCGCCATGTCCGCGACGAGTCCGGCGTCGTTGAGCTTCTTGATGATCGTCAGGGCGGTGACGGCCTGGGGCGTGTCGAGCGTGACGTTGCCCTGCATGTCGAAGTAGAAGCTGTCCTGCAGTTGCAGCAGCGTCTGGAAGAGGCCGGCGGAGTCGGCCTGCGTGGCGGGCTTGTTGATGCCGAGGAGCTGGACCCCGGTCTTCTCCTTGAGCTTGATCCCGGCCTCGATGACCTCGTCCCAGGTCTGGAGCGCCTCCACGTCCACGCCGGCCTTGTCGAACAGGTCGGCGCGGTAGTAGAAGCCGGCCGAGTTGGCCTCCCAGGGCAGGGCGTAGACCTTGCCGTCGCGGCTGACCGTCTCCCACATGCCCTGGGCGAACTTGGCCTTGTGCTGGTCGGCGCCGAGCGGCACCAGGTCGGCCAGCCCGTCGGGGAACTTCTCGATGTAGGCGGGCAGGTAGTCGACGCCGATGTGCAGGACGTCGCCGAGCCCCTGGCCACCGGCGGCCATGCCGGACGTGATCTTGTCCCAGATGGCGGGGTTGCCGATGTCCTGGACCTCCACCTTGATCTTGGGGAACTGCTTCTGGAAGTCCGGGACGAGGGCCTTCATCATCGCGGCCGGGCCCTGCCAGCTCCACACCGTGATGTCGCCGGTGGCGGCCGTGCCGGTGGGCCCGACGGTGGCGGGAGCCGAGGCGGCGCCTCCGCCGCCGCACGCGGTGAGCGCCGCACCTCCCGCGGCCAGAGCGCTGAGCTGGAGGAATCGGCGGCGGTCGAGGTTGGCCATGGTCGGTCTCCCGGGGGGCGCAGAGATGGGCCTGACGCGCCGAGACGTTACATCCAGATTTCTCACACTTGCAAGAGTTGAACGAAAACTTTCAGCCCAAGCGACAGCAGTCGGCGGCAAGTCATTGACAGGCGCCCGCAGCGCCGTTGAAATGTGGGAAACCAACAGAGATCCGCAAAAATCCGGAGGACTTGCGTTGGGACTTGCGCTGACACCCCGCCGCGTCAGAGCGGCGTCAACGGGATCCCGGTGTCGGCGCCGATGCAGACGAACCCCGCCGAGGCGGCCAGGGCCTCGTCGGAGGCCGACTGCTGGACCCGCGCCAAGGCGGAGGCGGCCGAGTGGCCGGCGGCGAGCAGCCGGTGCAGGGCGATCATCGGCGCGGTGGTCTCGGCGTCGGGGACGGGGATGACGGACGCGACGATGGTCCTGGAGCCGTGCGCGAGGAAGGTGGCGCTGAGCCCGAGCAACTCGTCGCCGGCCCGCACGATCGGCCGTCCGCTGTCGCAGGCGGCCAGCACGACCAGCCGCGGGGCGCGCCGCAGCCGTTCCAGGTCGTAGATGGTCAGCGGGCCGTCGGCCAGGTGGAGGGCGGAGAAGAGCGGGTTCGTGGCGTGCAGCCGCCCGTGCGCGGCCAGGTGCGCGAGGCGGGCGCCGTCGAGCCCCTCCAGCACCGCTTCGGCCGTCGCCTGCCCGCCGACCAGCGCCCCGGCCGCGTGGATGCCCGCCACCGCCTCCGCCTCCACCCGCGCGCCCGGCAGCCCCGGCCCGGCGACGGACAGCACGTGCCCGTCCCTGGCCGGTGGCCCCGCCCCGTTCCCCGCTCCGGTGTCCGGGGACGCGGCGGCGTGCCAGAGCGTCGCGGACGGCGAGACGGTGACCGGGCGGCCCGCGCACGACGGCAGGAGCGACCACGGCAGCGCCTGCAACGGCCCGGTGGGGATCACCACGAGGGGGCGGTCGGCGAGGCGGCGGGACAGCGGGCGCAGCAGCAGGTCGTCCAGGTGCTCGACGGCGTGGCCGAGCATCTCCGCCGCCGCCTTGCTGCTCGCGTTGCTCGTGCGCCCAGCCAGCCGGCGCAGAGCGAAGGGGACGCGGTCGATGAGGTCGCGGACCGGTGCGGCGGGCCCGAGGTGGTCCAGCCAGAGGCGACTCCCGGCGACGGTGACCGCGTGCAGCTCCCCGTCCAGCAGGACGAACTCGACCAGGACGGCGTCCCCCGCCACCTCGGCCAGCCGCCCGGCCTGGACGGGCCGCGCGGGCAGGCCGGGACGGGCGGCCGGCTGGCGGCGGCGGTGGTCGCGGATCTCCCGTTCGAGGGCGAGCTGGCGCTGGTCGAGCAGCGTGGTGGGCTGCCCCGAGCGCCGCCGGTCGTTGATCTCGTCCACGACCATCCGCAGCTCGCTCAGCCGCTCGGCGAGGTCGGGGTCGTCGGACGGGTAGACAGGCGGCATCAGCAGGTGGCTCGCCCGCCCCTCCTCCGCCCAGGCGAGGACGGCGGCGGGGCGGCGGGCGCTCAGGGCGGTCCGCAACCCGAGTTCGGCCAGTTCCACCCGGTACTGCGCGCTGTGCGCCCGCAGGTCGGTCGCACCCAGCGTGGCCCGGTGCTCGTCCAGGACGCGCAGCCCGGCCCGCGCCGCCGTCGCCATCCCCCGCCGGTTGCCGGTGGACGAGCGCAGCAGCGCGGCGGCGTACCAGGCGCGGGCGCGCAGCAGGGCCGGCCCGCGGAACCGGGCCGCGGCGGCCCGGCCGAGCTGGCCGCGGGCCCGCTCGGCCACCCCCCCGCTCCATGGCGAGCCGGGCGGCGAGGATCTGCGCCTCCAGCGCGGCACCCGGCCAGCCCGCCTCGCCCAGCTCCCGCGCCGCCCGCTCCAGCGTCCCGACGCCCGGCGGCCTCGCCCCCCTCGATCCGGCCAGGGCGACCCGGGCGCGCAGGACGGCGAAGCGGGCCAGGGCCGCCCAGTCGGGGCGGCCCTGCCTGGTGAACTCGGCGACGGCCCGCCTGGCCTCCTGCTCCGCTTCGAGGTGGGCGCCGTCCAGGCCGGACGTGCGGGCGAGGAGGAGGCGCACCTCGGGCAGGCCGATCGTGCGCCGGCCGCTCTGGAGCTCCTCGACGGCCTCCTGGGCGGCGTGCCGGGCCTCCGTGACCAGGCCGACCGACAGCAGCAGCTCGCTGCGGTCGGTGAGGAGCCAGCCGAGCTGGTGCGTGCCCAGCGCGCGGAAGCGCTGCTCGGCGCTGTCGAGGTAGGCGAGCGCGGCCGGGACGTCGCCCCGCACGGCGCTCACCCAGCCCAGGTTCATCCGGACGATGGCGAGCGACAGGTCCAGGTCGAGCGCGGTGCAGAGCTCCTCCGCCTCGCGCAGGTCGGCCTCGGCGGCGGCGAACTCGTGGCGGTAGCCGTGCACGATGCCCCGGTTCGACAGCACCCGTTGCAGCCACAGGTGGTCCCTGGCCCGGCGCAGGGCGGGGACGGCGATCCGGTATCCGGCGAGCGCGTGGTCGCGGCGTCCGAGATGGTTGAAGACGGCGGCGCGCTGGGCCTCGGCGCGCGCCCGCGCGACGCCGTGCAGGGCGGGCAGCGCGCCGTCGATCTCCGTCAGCGCCTGCTGCGGCTTGCCGCGCAGGCTGATGACGAACGCCAGCCTGATCCTCGCCTCGGCGGCCAGTTCCGGTGAGCCGGCCCGCTGGCCCAGGCGGATGGCGGCGCGCAGGTGCCGGGTGGCGGTGGCCAGGTCGCGCAGGTGCGTGGCGGCCACACCCATGGCGCGCTCGGCCACGGACCCGAGCGCGGAGTCGCCTTCGGCCCTGGCCTGCTCGGCGGCCTCGGCCGCGTCGCGCATCAGCCGGGCCGGATCGGCTTCGGCCAGGCGCAGCAGCTCCTCGGCTTGATCCGTCGTCACCACAGAAGTCTGGCGGACATTTTTCCGCCTGTGATGTATCAGGCGGGCGACAACCCTTCTCTTTAGCTCTAGGCACCATTCCGCTCACGGCGGCAGGAGGCATTGGATGCGAGAAGACCCGACGGTCATCGCCCTGGTCACACGGGCCGGCAAGGGCGACGAGGCGGCGTGGAACGAGTTGCTCGATCGGTATCTGCCCTTGATGTGGTCGATCTGCAACCGGTACCGGGTGGGCCGGCCCGACGCCGACGACGTGGTGCAGACGGTCTGCCTGCGGCTCGTCGAGCAGCTCGCGGTGCTGCGCACCCCGTCGGCGCTGCCGGGCTGGATCGCCGTGACGACCCAGCGGGAGTGCTTCCGGGTGCTCCGCTCGGCGCGTAAACGGGAGCTCTCGGAGTCGCCGCTGGGCGGCGACCTGGCGGGCGACGGCTCGGAGGTGATCGAGCGGGAGCTGGAGCGCGCGGAGTTCCAGGCGGCGATGCGCGCCGCCTTCGCCCAGCTGCCGCCGTTGTGCCGAGATCTGCTGACGACGCTGATGGGCGACCCTCGGCCTTCGTACGCGGAGGTCAGCCGGCAACTGAGCATGCCGGTCGGCGGCATCGGCCCGAACCGGGCCCGTTGCCTGGCCAAGCTTCGCCGAAGCCCCTATCTGACCGCTTACCTGGGCCTTGACGAGGAGGGCGAGGGCAATGCCTGAAGGACGTTGGAGCGACGAGGAACTGCTGGCCGAGCTGGCGGCGGCACTGAGAGCCGAGGAGATGGTGCCGCCGGAGGTCGTCCACGCGGCGCAGGCCGCGTTCCTCGCCCGCGACCTCGACGACGAGCTGGCCCGGCTCGCCTATGACTCCGAGGTCGACGGCCTGGCGGCGCTCACCCGCGCCGAGTCGGCCTCGCTGCGGGCGCTCACCTTCGTCTGCCCGGCGCTGACGATCGAGCTGGAAGTCACCGATGACGCCCTGGTCGGCCAGGTGGTGCCCGGCCAGGAGGTGGACATCCAGGTGCGTGTCCTGTCGAGCCAGGACACCACCGTCCACGCGGACGAGATCGGCGGGTTCTCCATCCGTCCGATCCCCGGCCACCCGTTCTACCTGCACTGCCGCACAGCCGACGGGACCAGCGTCTCGACGAGCTGGATCACGCTTTGACCAACGAAGAGGAGCAGTTCATGCCGATCCACCGCACGAGCACCGGCACCTACCGCCTCGACGAGATCGTCGTCGACGCGCAGCACGACCAGCTCGTGCTCGACAGGCTGAAGAGCGTCACCGCCGGCCACGACACCGACCCGGTGCTCGGGCTGACCCGGCTCCAGCTCGTCGACCTCGGCCAGTTCCCCCTCAGGGCCGACCTGCAGACCCGGCTGACCGGGGAGCCGAGCGTCCTCGACAGGGTGCTGTTCCAGCTCCGCGAGGAGTTCAGGGAGGAGCATCACGGCTGGACCCCCACGATGGCGAAGGTCCGCATGTACGCCGAGGGCACCCCGTACACGGGCGGCGGCGCGGGCGACCCTGAGCGGCTCGCGCCGGGCGAGCGGGTGGAGATCCCGGCCCGCGCGTCCACCAGGGGCCGCCGCGTGCGGGTCGGCATTCTCGACTGCGCGCTCTACCGCCACCCGCAGCTCGACAAGCGGTACCTGACCGACTCCGCCGCCTTCGAGCAGCCCGCCGACCCGCCTCCTGCGACCCTCGGCCACGCCGTCTACCTGAGCGGCATCGTGCTCCAGCGCGCGCCGGGCGTGGAGCTGGTGGTCAGGCAGGCGCTCGACGGCTCCAACCAGGTCGACTCCTGGACCCTGGCCAGGACGATGGCCGAGTTCAGCCACGACGTGGACATCCTGCTCACCTCGCTGGGCGGCGCGACCTGGGACGACCAGCCGCCGTTCGTGCTGGAGCGGGCCGAGGCACGGCTCGGCTGCCTGCACGTGGCGAGCGCGGGCAACTGGGGCAACCTCACGCAGGCGGCGTCGTACCCGAGCCCCACCAGGGAGAGCACGATCTTCCCCGCCGCGCTGCCGGGCGTGATCGCCGTGGGCGCGCTCGACGAGGCGGGTGAGCGGGCGGCGTACTCGCAGTCGGGGCCGTGGGTCGACCTGATGGCCCCCGGCCGCCACGACGGCCTCTTCCTGGAGCACGCCAGGCTGCTGCGCCGCGACGAGACGGGCGTCCTGCGTCCCGGCGACCCTGTCGGCTTCGACGGCGTCACCAGGTGGGAGGGCACGTCGGCGGCGGCGGCGTACGTCGCGGGCGGCATCGCGGCGGTCGCGCTGGAGCGGGGCGTGACCATCCAGGAGGCGGCGGAGGCGCTCCTGTCGGGCGACCCGTACCTGGCCCGCGACGTGCCTGCGGTCGCCGGCGTTCGCCCCTACGCCCCCGAGAGGGACGGCTACCGGTAACGGCGACGGGCCTGCCGCACCCGTGCTGGTGCGGCAGGCGCCGGGTGAACGCGGCTAGCCGATCGAGATCTTGTCCAGGTTGGGGCCGCCGTTGGCCGTGGTGGCCGTCGTGCGGATCGTGTTGGCGCCCGCGGTCAGCGGGACGGTGAGCGTGGACGTCGCCCAGGTGTCCCAGTTGGCCGTGGCGTCGAAGGCCCGCTCGTCGGCCACCAGGACCCCGTTGACCGTGATGTCCATCGGCCTGTTCGCCGAGGTGCCGTTCGCGTAGCGCAGCGTCAGCGGCACCTCGCCGGCCTGCGCGGCGGTCACGGTGAACTCGACGTAGCCGCCGGCCAGGTTGTCGTAGTTGACGAAACCGGTGCCGGTGAAGCCGGTGTGGTTGGACTCGACCACCCCCTGCGAGATCGTCGCGTTCTCGGCCTGGTAGTCGACGGGCGCCGGGCCCTGCGCGGTCACGTCCAGGTAGTCGAGGTTGGGGCCGCCGTTCGCGGTCGTCGAGGTGGCCCTGATCGTGTTGGCGCCCGCGTTCAGCGGGGCGTTGACGACGGCGCTCGCCCAGGTGTCCCAGTTGGCGGTCGGCGCGAAGGTGAGCCCTCCGGCGACCGGGACTCCGTTGACCGTGATGTCCATCGGCCTGTTGGACGTGGTGCCGTTCGCGTAGCGGAAGTTCAGCGCGGCGTTGCCCGCCTGGGCGGCGTTGGCCGTCCACTGGACGTAGCTGCCGGTGACGTTGTCGCCGTTGACGAAGCCGGTGCCGCTGAACCCGCTGTGGTTGGACTCGACCACGCCCTGCGAGATCGTCGCGCTCTCGGCCTCCAGGAAGTCGGTGCCGCCGGGGGTGCAGCTCTGCGTGGAGCCGGTGGCGCTGGTGCGCAGCGCGCCGCCCGTGCTGTTCTGACTGTTGGACACGCAGTAGCCGCTGATCGACTGGAATCCCATGTCGAAGGGGCTGCTGCTGCCGCGTTCTGCGGTGAAGCGGTCGAAGGTGACCGTGCTGCCCGTGTCGGCTATCACGGCCGGGCGGCAGTCGTTGCTCACGAACTGCACCGAACTGTCCACGAACGAGATGTCGTGCGCGTTGTGGAGGTACCACCCGTACGCCGGGCGGGTGCCGATGCTGTTCGGGTTGTAGTCCGTCGCGTTGTTGCTCGGCACGCCGGTGCCCATGCAGGCGTTGCCGCCGGGAACCGTCAGGTCGACGTTGTTGAAGGTGACGTTGCGGATCCGGTTGGCGGTGTTGGACTCGCCCCACAGGGTCGCGGTGAAGTTGGCGCTGCTCTGCCCGGTCGAGGTGACGTTCTCGTAGGTGATGTTCTCGATGCGGCCGACCCCTGGGCTGTTTCCGCACCGTCGTCGGGTGCCGATCTTCTCCATGATCGCGCTGCGCACGTTGCTCATGGTGATGTCCTTGTAGTGGACGTCGGAGATCACCGTTCCGTCCATCGACACCATGCCGAGGCCCGACTTGTTCGCGCCGGTGATGTTGATGCGCTCGAAGTGGTAGCCGGTGAAGTCGCCGCAGGTCTCCGAGCCGAACATGAGGGCGTTGCAGCAACCCGCCGACAGGTGGCTGTCGGTCACGGTGACGTTGCCGTTGGGGTAGGTCTGCCCGAGCGCCCAGTCGCTCTTGAACACCAGGGCGTCGTCGTTGCCCGCGATGTCGGCGTTCTTGATGGTCACGTTCCTGGCGCTGATCACGTTCCAGCCGTCGCGGTCGCTGGCGGTGTCGATGCGCAGCCCGTCGGAGGTGATGTTGTCGCAGGCGTTGGTCAGCATGGCGAAGTGGCCGCCGCGCCGCAGCTTGACGCCGTTCACCGTGAGCCCGTCACAGCGGGTGAGCGAGATGATCTTGTCGGCCTCGCCCGAGTTCGGGTTGCCGGTGATGAGGTTGCCGCCGCCGTCGATCGTGCCCGACCCCACGAAGGCGATGTTGGTCAGGCGGTCGCCCCAGATCATCGCGTTGTGGAAGTGGCTGTGCCCGTAGTCCTGGTAGTTGTCGTTCGGGTTGGACTCGGGCGCGTCGTAGGTGTCGTTCGGCGAGCCCATGATGGTCGAGCCGGCGTCGAGCTGGATCGTGACGTTGCTCTTCATGTGGATGGAGTTGGCCGACCGGTAGGTCCCTGACGGGAACTGGACGGTCCCGCCGCCGGCGCTGTTGGCGGCGGTGATGGCCGCGTTGATCGCGGACGTGTCGTTGGTTGAGCCGTTCCCCGTCGCCCCGTAGTCCCTGACGTTGAAGACCGCCGCGGCCACGGCCGGGGTGGCCGGGACGGCGATCGCCAGGGCGCTCAGGCCGACGGCGGTGAGAGCAGCGACCCAGGCGGCTGCTCTCCGTAAGGCGGTCTCGCTCATGGATCTCTCCTGACTGAGAGTCGCAACAAAGCCCCCGCCGCTTCAAGTTAGAGCGAAAGATCGGATGTAACAAGCATACACTTGGCATTACAACCGATATTTTCTCCCGTCCGCCCTTGCGGGCGAGAGAAGACCTCGGGTCAATCGCGGACGGACACCACGCGGTACCGCGTCACCAGCCGCCCGTCGTCGCCCAGCATGTGGAAGGCGACGGACGGCGGGCAGTCGTAGTCGGCGATCTCCGCCCCCTGCTCCCACGGCAGCCTGAGCTCCGACACCACCCCCGGGGCGACCAGCAGCGGACGGCCGGCGAAGGTGGACGCGGCGGCCGCGTGCGCGTGCCCGCAGAGCACCGCCGCCACGTTCGGGTACGCGCTGACGAGGTCCGCGAGCGGCTCCGGGTTGCGCAGGCCGATCGCGTCCAGGTACGGGTGGTTCAGCACGATGGGCTGGTGGTGGAAGGCGACGAACACCGGCGTGTCGGACGGAGTGTCGCCGAGCACGCCCGCGAGCCAGTCGAGCGTCTCCTCGGCGAGGAGACCGGCGTCCTCGCCGGGGATCGTGGAGTCGCAGAGCGCGAAGACCGCCTCGGGCGTGCGATGCACCCTGTTGATCGGCCCGTCGGAGGCGGGCTGGTCCAGCAGCCCCCGGCGGAACTCCGCGCGCACGTCGTGGTTGCCGGGCAGGACGAGCACCGGGTGGCGGAGGTCGAGCAGCTTGCGCGCGTCCGCGTACTCGGCGGCCAGGCCGTGGTCGGCGATGTCGCCGGTGACGAGCACCGCGTCGAAGTCGTAGGGCAGGTCGTCGAGGTAGCGCGTGACGGCCCGCGCGCGTGCGGTGCTGCGCCGGCCGCCGTCGAGGTGGGTGTCGCTGAGCTGGGCGATCACGATCATCAAGGGGTCCTTTCCCGAACTTCCGGGGTCACCCTAGGCGCCCCACCGGCCCTCCCCCGAGATCCACTCCCCCCACGGATCGCCGAACCACTTTCCGGCCCCTACCTGCGGTGACGCCAAAGGGGGGACCCCTGTCCTGCGCCGAGGCTTGCATTAGGTAGGCTCCACCTGCCCTAATTTAGGTAAGCCTTTCCTATTGTCATGCGGGAGTGACGGTGTTCGCCAGCTACCTCATCGGCCTGCGCGAAGGTCTGGAGGCGACACTCGTCGTCTCCGTCCTCGTCGCCTTCCTCGTCAAGAGCGACCGCAGGGACAAGCTCCCCCAGGTGTGGGTCGGCGTCACCGGCGCCGTCGCCCTGTCCGTGGGCTTCGGCGCGCTGCTGACCTTCACGGCCGCCAACCTCGGCCACACCGGCCAGGAGCTCTTCGACGCGATCACGTCGCTGCTCGCCGTGGTGTTCGTCACCTGGATGATCTTCTGGATGCGCCGCGCCGCCCGCGCGCTCTCCGGCGAGCTCAGGGGCAAGCTCTCCGACGCCCTCGAGATGGGCTCCCTGGCCGTCGTCGTGATGGCCTTCCTGGCCGTGGCCCGCGAGGGCCTGGAGACGGCGCTGCTGTTCTTCGCCTCCGTCCAGGGCGCCACCGCCAGCGCCGCGCCGCTGATCGGCATCAGCCTGGGCCTGGTGACCTCGGCGCTGATCGGCTGGGGCATCTACCGCAGCGCTCTGAAGATCAACCTCACCAAGTTCTTCACCTGGACCGGCCTTCTGCTGATCCTGGTCGCCGCCGGGATCTTCAAGTACGGCGTGCACGACCTCCAGGAGGCCAACCTGCTGCCGGGGCTGACCACGTACGCGTTCGACATCAGCGCGGCCGTCCCCGCCGACTCCTGGTACGGCACGCTGCTCTCCGGCATGCTCAACATCACGCCGCAGCCGAGCGTCCTGGAGGTCGTCGCCTGGGTGGTCTACCTGGTGCCTACCCTCTTCTTCTTCCTGCGCCCGCAGCGGACGAAGTCCACCCCCGCGCCCGCGTCCACCGCCTCCGCGGCCTGAACAGGAGCATCATGCCTACCACCGCCCGTGTTCTGGGCCTGTCCCTCGGCGCGCTCACCCTGGCCGGGCTGACCGCCTGCGGCTCGGGGACGACGACCGAGGCGAGCGCCGGCCCCGGCAAGCCCGGGAAGATCACCGTGGCCGCGTCCGACACCGACTGCAAGGTGGCCGCCACCGAGGTGACGGCGGGCACCAGCACGTTCACCATCACCAACGGCGGCACCAAGGTCACCGAGTTCTACGTGTACGCGCCGGGTGACCGGGTGATGGCCGAGCTGGAGAACATCGTGCCGGGGCTGACCCGGGAGCTGGTCGCGGAGCTGCCCGCGGGCACGTACGAGGCGGTGTGCAAGCCCGGCATGGTGGGCAAGGGCATCCGCAACCCGCTGAAGGTGACGGGCGACCACAAGCCGCTCTCGCAGGACGTCAAACTGGCAGACGCCATCGCCAGCTACAAGCGGTACATCAAATCCCAGAGCGACACGCTCTTGGTCAAGACCCAGGAGTTCGCCGACGCGGTCAAGGCGGGCGACCTCGCCAAGGGCAAGGAGCTCTACCCGGTCGCGCGGACGTACTGGGAGCGGATCGAGCCGGTCGCGGAGATCTTCGGCGAGCTCGACCCGGCCATCGACGCCCGCGAGGCGGACCTGGCCGCCGGCGAGAAGTGGACCGGCTTCCACAAGATCGAGAAGGATCTCTGGATCACCAAGGACGTGAGCAAGGACGGCCCCGTCGCCGACAAGCTCGTCGCCGACGTCAAGACCATCGTGGCCAAGTCCAACGCCGCCGAGCTGACCCCACTGAACCTGGCCAACGGCGCCAAGGGGCTGCTCGACGAGGTGGCGTCCGGGAAGATCACCGGTGAGGAGGACATCTGGTCGCACACCGACCTGTGGGACTTCGACGCCAACCTGCAGGGGTCCAAGGCCGCCGTGCAGGCGCTCCGCCCGGTGCTGGAGGAGCGCTCGCCCGACCTGGTCAAGACGCTGGACGAGCAGTTCGCCGCCGCCGAGGCCGCGCTGGGCGCGCACCGGAAGGGCGACGGCTGGAAGCTGCACAACGAGCTGTCCAAGGCCGAGCTGAAGTCGCTGTCCGACGCGATCAACGCACTGGCCGAGCCGATCAGCAAGATCGCGCCGATCGTCGCGAAGTGACCGAGGGGAGAGTCATGGGCGAGCGCATGAGCCGCAGGACGCTG
Organism: Nonomuraea sp. NPDC005983; assembly: GCF_040614375.1. Classification (NCBI taxonomy): domain Bacteria; kingdom Bacillati; phylum Actinomycetota; class Actinomycetes; order Streptosporangiales; family Streptosporangiaceae; genus Nonomuraea; species Nonomuraea sp. NPDC005983. The sequence continues at coordinate 9,984 of NZ_JBEXUP010000037.1, read as the reverse complement.
TTCGGCCTGGGCGCGGCGGGGGCGGCGGTGGTCGGAGCGGGCGCGGTGGCCACCCGCTCGCTGCTCGACGAGCCGCCGGCCGCGCACGCGTCGTCCACGTCCGACCCGGTGGTCTTCTACGGCGAGCACCAGGCGGGCATCGTCACGCCCGCCCAGGACCGGCTGCACTTCGTCGCCTTCGACGTGATCACGAAGAGCCGCGACGAGCTGGTCGACCTGCTGCAGGAGTGGACCGCCGCGGCGGCCAGGCTGACCCAGGGCAAGGACGCGGGGACGTTCGGCGCGGTCGGCGGCGCCCCCGAGGCCGCCCCTGACGACACGGGCGAGGCGCTCGGGCTGCCCGCCTCCGGGCTGACGCTGACGCTCGGGTTCGGGCCGTCGCTGTTCGACGACCGGTTCGGGCTGGCGTCCAAGCGCCCCGCCGCCCTCGCCGATCTGCCGAAATTTCCGGGAGAGCAGCTCATACCGGAAATTTCCGGTGGCGACATCTGCGTGCAGGCGTGCGCGCACGACCCGCAGGTCGCCGTGCACGCCATCCGCAACCTGGCCAGGATCGGCTTCGGCAAGGTCTCGGTCCGCTGGTCCCAGCTCGGGTTCGGACGCACCTCGTCCACGTCCCGCGCGCAGGCGACGCCGCGCAACCTGATGGGCTTCAAGGACGGCACGAACAACCTCAAGCTCGAGGACGCCGACCTGCTGCGCGACCAGCTCTGGGCGGCCGCCCAGGACGGCGCGGACTGGATGGCGGGCGGCAGCTACATGGTGACTAGGAAGATCCGCATGTCGATCGAGACCTGGGACCGGGCGCCGCTCGCCGAGCAGGAGCAGATCTTCGGCCGAGGCAAGGGCGAAGGCGCCCCGCTGGGCGCGAAGGCCGAGTTCGACCCGCTGAACTTCGCCGCCAAGGGCGCCGACGGCCGGCCCCTCATCAAGGACGACGCCCACGTCAAGCTGGCCCACCCGAGCAGCAACGGCAACGCCCACCTGCTGCGCCGCGGCTACAACTACGTCGACGGCTCCGACGGCCTCGGCCGGCTGGACGCGGGCCTGTTCTTCATCGCCTACCAGCGCGACCCGCGCAAGCAGTTCGTCACGGTGCAGATGCGGCTGGCCAGGAACGACTCGCTGAACGAGTACATCAAGCACGTCTCCAGCGGCCTGTTCGCCTGCCCGCCCGGCGTGCGCGACGCCGGCGACTACTGGGGGCGCACGCTCTTCGCCTGACGAAACTGTCGGCCAGGTCTGGTAGGACAGGACGCGCCAACCCCCCGACCGAGGACGTCCTTCCATGATCGAATACGACCGGTACTTCGGCTACCAACACCGGTACGACGAGACCTACGCCGGCCTGCCGGTTGCCCATCTGTATTCCGAGGAGAAGCCGTCCGACCCCGGCGCGGTCGCGTGGCGGCTGTGCGCGAACGAGTACGGCGGCGACGATCCCGAAGCCATGACCGAGACCTTCGACCTGTTCTTCGAGCAGGTCGACACCGCGCGCGTCACCGCGATCGTCGTCGGCGAATGGGAAGACTGCTACTCGACCAGCTCTGAAGCCATCGTCGAGCGGCTGGCGAAGAGCGCCGCGAAGCTCCCGGCACTGCGCTCGCTCTTCTTCGGCGCGATCAGCAGCGACCAGGCCGAGATCTCGTGGATCCAGCAGTCCGACATCACCCCGCTGCTGGAAGCGTTCCCCCGGCTCGAACGCCTGGAGGTGCGCGGCGGCACCGGCCTGGCGCTGAAGAGCGTGCGGCACGAGTCGCTGCGGATGCTCCGCATCGAGTCGGGCGGCCTCCCCGGCGAGGTGGTGCGGGCCGTCGCCGGCTGCGACCTGCCCGCGCTGGAGCACCTGGAGCTGTGGCTCGGCGTCGACTCCTACGGCGGCGACTCGACGGCCGCCGACCTCGACGGCATCCTGACAGGCGAGCGGCTGCCGGCGCTGCGCCACCTGGGCCTGCAGGACAGCGAGATCCAGGACGACATCGCCGCCGCCGTGGCCTTCGCGCCCGTCGTGGCGCGGCTGGAGACGCTGGCACTGTCGATGGGCACGCTCACCGACACGGGGGCCGAGGCGCTGTTGAGCGGGCAGCCGCTGACCCACCTGCGCAAGCTCGACCTGCACCACCACTACCTCTCCGACGCGATCATGAAACGCCTCTCCACAGCCCTGCCGGGCGTCGAGGTCGACCTGTCGGGGCAGGAGCGTTCCAGCAGTGAGGACGACTGGCGTTACGTCGCGGTGAGCGAGTGACGATCCGCTTCGCCGTCGTCGGAACTCCCGGCGACCGTCGTTTCACCATGTTCCGCGACGCCGTCCTGTCCCACGGCCTCCCGGAACCCCACCTGATCCCGTGGCGCGACGTCCTGGCGCAACAGGGCCACCCGGGCGGCGCGAGAGCGTCCGGGCTGGTGCCCGAGGGGGCGCTGGTGCGGATCGACTCGCCGGGCGAGGACGCCGGGGCCGACGCGCTGTTGCGCGGGCCGGGCGATCCGACGCGGGTCGGCGGGGGCGCCGCCTGGTACGCGGCGTTCACGCGCGGGCTGCGCACGATCGCCTCGATCCCCGGCGTCACGCTGCTGGGCGACGTCGACGAGATCGCCGTCCTGTTCGACAAGCGCCGCTGCCACGCCGTGCTGGAACGCGCCGGGGTCCCGGTGCCACCCGCGTTCGAGGCCGCCTCGTACGACGACCTGCGGGAGAAGATGGCGGAACGGGGCTGGGCCAGGGTGTTCGTGAAGCCCGCCCACGGCTCGTCGGCGTCCGGGGTGATCGCCTTCCAGACCCACGCGGGCCGCGTCAAGGCCGTCACCTCTGCGGCGTGGGTGGGCGACGTGCTGAGCAACTCGCTGCGCGTCCGCTCCTACGAGGGCGAGGCGGACGTGCGGCGGCTCGTGGACGTGCTCGCCCCCGACGGGCTGCACGTCGAACGCTGGTTCCCCAAGGCGTCGATCGGCGCGGAGGTGTTCGACCTGCGGGTGGTGACCGTGGCCGGGGTGCCGACCCACGCGGTGGTCCGCGCCAGCCGCACCCCGATGACGAACCTGCACCTCGGCGGCAGGAGGGGCGACCTGGAGGCGGTGCGCTCCCGTCCGGCCCTGTGGGAGCGGGTGCTGGACGTCTGCTCGCGGGCGGCGGCGTGCTTCCCCGGCAGCCTGAGCACGGGCGTCGATCTCATGGTCGGCGGCGACTGGCGCTCCCTGGCGGTGGCCGAGGTCAACGCGTTCGGCGACCTGCTGCCGGGCCTGGGCGACCTGTCGGGCAATCACCGCGACACCTATACAGAGCAGGTCAGAGCCCTTCTCAGCGCGGCGAAGGGCGGCGACGGCGGCACGAACCACCCCAAAGCCGCCAGCGGCGGCGCGAACCGTCCCGACAGCGCGAGGAGGGCGTCGTGGACATGAACGAGGTCGTGGGCAGCCACGACATCCTTCTCGTCACCCTCGACACGCTGCGCTACGACGTGGCGGCCGAGTCGGCCGACGCAGGGCGGCTGCCCAATCTGCTGCCAGCCGGCGCGCGCTGGGAGCGGCGGCACAGCCCCGGCAGCTTCACCTACGCCTCGCACGCCGCGATGTTCGCCGGATTCCTCCCCACCCCGGTGACGCCCGGGCCCCATCCGAGGCTGTTCGCGGCGACGTTCCCCGGCAGCGAGACGACGTCCGGCGGCACCTGGGTGTTCGACGCGCCCGACCTGCCCACCGGCCTCGCGCGGGCGGCCTACGACACGGTCTGCATCGGAGGCGTCGGCTTCTTCAACAAGCTGACCCCGCTCGGGTCGGCGCTGCCGGGCCTGTTCGCGGAGAGCCACTGGGCTCCGGAGTTCGGCGTGACGAACCCCGCGTCGCTGGAGCACCAGATCGACCGCGCCGCCGCCCTGCCCCGACAGCCGGGGCGGCCGCTGTTCCTGTTCGTCAACGTGTCGGCGCTGCACCAGCCGAACCACTTCTACCTGCCCGGCGCCGTCACCGATTCGAAGCAGAGCCAGGCCGCCGCGCTGGAGTACGTCGACCGGCACATCGGCCGGCTCTACGCCGTCATGCGCCGTCCCTGCCTGGTGATCGTCTGCTCCGACCACGGAACCGCGTACGGCGAGGACGGGCACGTCGGCCACCGGATCGGCCACGAGGTCGTCTGGACGGTCCCCTACACCGAGTTCATCCTGGAGCGTCATGCGGCCGTATGAGGGATATGTCTACGCTTACCCGCACAAGACCGCCTACCGGCCGCTCGACCCGCGTCCCCTGCTGAAGGACGTCTGGGCGGGGGAGCGCGCGGGCGCGCTGTACGTGCACATCCCGTTCTGCGAGATGCGCTGCGGGTTCTGCAACCTGTTCACCCGCACCGGCGCACCCGAGGGCCTGGTCGCCGCCTACCTCGACGCCCTCGAACGGCAGGCCGGGGCCGTCCGCGACGCACTGGAAGCGGCCGCCTCCACCGCCTTCAGCACGGCCGCGTTCGGCGGGGGCACGCCCACCTATCTCAGCGCCCACGAGCTGTCCCGCCTGTTCGACCTCACCGAGCGGGCCATGGACGTCGACCTGACGCGCATCCCGCTGTCGGTCGAGACCTCCCCCGCCACGGCCACGCCCGACCGGCTCGCCGTGCTGGCGGAGCGCGGGACGTCCCGGATCTCGATCGGCGTGCAGAGCTTCGTCGACGCGGAGGCCCGCGCGGCCGTCCGGCCGCAGAAGCGCGCGGAGGTCGACGCCGCGCTCGACGCGATCCGCGCGTCCGGCGTCGCGACGCTCAACATCGACCTGATCTACGGCATCGACGGGCAGACGCCCGATACATGGCAGTACTCGCTCGACACCGCGCTCAGCTGGAAGCCCGAGGAGTTGTACCTCTACCCGCTCTACGTCCGGCCGCTGACCGGGCTCGGCAACCAGGGGCGGGCCTGGGACGACCAGCGCCTGGAGCTGTACCGGGCGGGCCGCGACCACCTCCTCGCGGCGGGGTACGAACAGGTGTCGATGCGGATGTTCCGGCTACCCGGTTCCGGCACGTCCACCGAGTACTGCTGCCAGAGCGACGGCATGGTGGGGCTGGGCTGCGGCGCGCGGTCGTACACGAGCACGCTGCACTACTCCTTCGAGTACGCGGTGGGCGTGCGGCACGTCCGGTCGATCATCGACGACTACCTGCGGCGCACCGACTTCGACGTGGCCAACGTCGGCTTCACCCTCTCACCGGGCGAGCAGCGGCGGCGGCACCTCATCCAGTCGCTGCTACAGGCCGACGGGCTGTCGCGCGACCTCTACCGGGCGCGGTTCGGCGGCGACGTGCTCGACGACTTCCCGCTGGAGCGCTTCGACGGCCGGCTCGTCGTGGAACCGTCCGTGATCAGGCTGACCGCCGAGGGGCTCGCCCACTCCGACGCGATCGGCCCCGCGCTGTTCTCCCCCGAGGTCAGGCAGCTCATGGACGAGTACGCGGCATGCTGACCTCCGAGGCAGGGCCGCTCAGGGAGAGGAACGCGGCGTGCTCACCTCCGAGGTAGGGCCGCTCAGGGAGAGGGACGCGGCGTGCTGACCATCCTCTACCGGGGGCCGCTCGCGAGCTGCGACTACGACTGCACCTACTGCCCGTTCGCCAAGCGGCGCGACACGCCCGAGCAGTTGCGAGCCGACAGGGCCGCGCTGGAGCGGTTCGCGTCCTGGGTGGCGGCGCAGGAGTTCGACGTGTCGGTGCTGTTCACGCCGTGGGGTGAGGGGCTGGTGCGGTCCTGGTACCGAAGGACGCTGGTGGAGCTGTCGTGGCTGCCGAACGTCCGGAAGGTGGCCATCCAGACGAACCTCAGCTGCCGCACCAACTGGCTCGCCGACGCCTCGGACCGGGCTGCGCTCTGGGTCACCTACCACCCGACCCAGGTGCCGTACGAGCGGTTCGTGAGCAAGGTCCGGTCGCTGCCGGTGCGGCACAGCGTCGGCATCGTGGGCGACCCGGCCCACCTCGAACCCGCCAGGCGGCTCAGGGCCGACCTGCCCGCCCAGACGTACCTGTGGGTGAACGCCGAAGAGGGCCGCCTCTACACCGACGCCGAGGCGGCCGAGTGGTCGGCCATCGACCCGCTCTTCCACCACAGCCGCTTCCCCCATGCCAGCGCGGGGCTGCCGTGCCGTACCGGCGACAGCGTGATCTCGGTCGACGGCGACGGGACCGTCCGCCGCTGCCACTTCGTCCCGCAGGTGCTGGGCAACCTCTACGACGGGTCGTACCGTGCGGCGCTCCGCCCGCGAGGGTGCCCGGCGGCGGCCTGCGACTGCCACATCGGCTACGTCCACCTGGAACCGACGGGCCTGTACGACGTGTTCGCGGGCGGCATCCTGGAACGCGTCCCGACCACCTGGCGCCCCACGCCCTGAATTCGTTCGTAGCCGCGCGCGTTTGTGGAGCACTCGACAGTGTCACCCGGCTGGCCGGCTTGTCTGGTCGCGCCACACGGCCAGAAGCCCGCCGATTCCCGGGACGACGGCGAACCAGCGGGCACTCGCCGAGGTGGCGGTCCTGGCCGGCAGAGTGGTGACGACGACCAGGAAGGCCATGCCGTGCAGCGGGCCCTGGGTGGTTGCGGGTCAGGTCTCGTGCTGGGGGATGTAGTCCTGTTCGGAGAGGCCGAAGGTCCAGGCGACGCCTTCGCGGGCGCGCTGGACCCATGGCGGCACTCGCAGGAAGTAGGTGCGGCGGGTGCCGTCGGGCTCCGGTGTGGAGTTGACGACCTCGACCATGGCCACCGGCTCGTCGTCGAGCAGCTCGATCCGCCACAGGACGCCGGTCTCGTCGGAGTGCTGCGGCCGCGCGCCCGACTCGGCCAGGTAGCGTTCGAGGCCGAAGTGCTCCAGCATGACGCGGCGCAGCTCCGCGTTCTCCTCGTTGCGGATCCGTTCGGGGGTGAGCTCGCTCATCGTGGCCCCGAACCCGGCGGGGACGGGCATGCCGTGCCAGGCGTTCAGCGCGAACCCGTCGGAGAAGGCCATCGCGGGACCGTCGGCCCGGTGCAGCCGCCCCAGGTCGTCAAGGTGCAGCTCGACCGGACGTTCGGTGATGATCGCCAGCCGCTCGAACGGCCACCACCACCCGGACGTCTCGGCCGCCCGCTTGAGCCCGTCGAGGCCGTCGAACGCCGACAGCCAGGGCGCCTCATGCTGGCCGAGCACCGCGTCGAGGGTGACGTGCCGCAGGCCCTCACCGAGGTCGGCGACCGAACGGCGAAGGTCGGCGACGATCCGGTTCACCTGCGGCCAGAGCCGCCCCCCGGTCTCCGCCCACAGCGCCGCCCACCCGGCTGGGCCCAGCTCGCCGTGGGCCGCCGTCCGGGCTCGCTCCCACGGCACGGTCCGGACCGCATCGCGCACGGACCGCCCCGGGTCGCGCACGGACCGCCCCGGGTCGCGCACGGACCGCCCCGGGTCGAACCCCTCCCGCCCGGACAGCACCTCCAACTCACGCAGCAACCCCTCCCAGCCGAACGCCTCCCCCTCAGCGGGCCCGGCCACCTGCTCCGTTCCACCGGACGGGCCGGCGCCGACCGATGCCCCGGCTCGGGCCGAGCTTTCAAGGCCGGCAGACGTACCAGAGTCAGCGGAAGATCCAACGGCCGGAGGTGTCGCAGGCCCCGCGAGTGTCACAAGCTCGGGACGCGAGCGGAGGACGGTCTGTTTCAGGCTTTCGCGCAGGGCGGCGTCGCCCGTCAGCCAGGCCGCCGCGATCGCTCCCGCCGCCGGCGAGCCGAGCGTGATGATCCGCTCCGGCTCCGGCAGCCCGGCCTCGCGGTACGCCTGCCGCACGCCCGCCTCGGCGTCGCCTCCCGGCCCGGTGGCGAAGGCGACCCGCTCCCAAGACAAGGTCTCCATCAGTCGGCCACCACCCGGTACGACCCCGGCACGTACTCGCGCTGCCGGACCACCCGGTACCAGCCCTTCGGCAGGGAGATCGGATCGTGCTCCTCGTGGACGACCCTGCCGCCCTCGGGCAGGTGCAGGTAGCCGCCGGACAGCGTGCCGGGCCCGGGGATCGCGTGGCAGTGCCCGGTGGCCTCGCCGTAGGCCAGCACCAGCCTGCCGCGTGCGTCGCGCGGCTCCGGACGTAACGTGCGCGGCGCCGTCTCCTCGGGCACCGGCATGATCAGGACGTCGCCCTGTCGGTACATCGACCAACCTCCATCGCGTCGGGGGGTGATCGAAAGCTATCGACCACCACCGACAGTTCCGGCCCACCGAACGTCCCCCGCGCCGGCCGCTGGGAGCCGACGGCTGGATCGATGGCCGAGCATCGTGGAGGACCACACCAACGGCCAGGGGAGGTGGCGCTGGAGCGCAACGCGCCGTCCCTGAAACGCCGTCTCATTTGGCGAGTCGGCGGGAGCGAACGAGCGCCGCGACGAAGAACCCGAGGTTGTCGGCGTGCAAGGGCCCCCGTGCTCGCCCACCGGGCCCCACAGGTCTGTGGGGCCCGGTGGCGGATCTACCGGTTCACGGGAACTGTGACGTCCCTCCTGAGGGGCGAACGCCGAGCCCGGTTACGCGGGCAGGATGAGCGAGCCGGTCCACTGCGCGGTGGCGGCAGTGTAGACCTGCCCCAGTTCGCCGTCGAAGTACGGAGACAGGCTCGTGTCGTAACGCAGGTTGCCATCGGTGTCGGCGACGCTGATGGTGATGCCGTTGAGGTAGCCCATGCGGCTGCTGTTGTCATAGCGCAACAACCAGGAGGAGCCGAGGGAGCCTTCACCCGTGAACGGGGACTCGACGGCGGTGAATTCCTCGGCCTTCAATCTGGGGACCTTGGCGGCGGTTGTGCGACCGCTGGAGGATTCGATGGTCTCACCCGTGTAGGGCCGCTCGCCGTCGGGATGAGGGCCGGCCGGGTAGCCGAAGACGTCGACCGAGGAGTGCAGCGGCTGGTTCCAGGTCAGGCCCTGTCCGCCGACGTTGTCGGCCAGCCTTCCGAAGTTGGTCAATTCACCTGAGGTAGAGGAGACGACGCCGCTGTAGACGTTGACGAAGGCGTAGTCGCGGTCGTAGTCGTCGTAAATGGTGAAGTCGTAGTGGGTGGAGACCAGCTTTCCGACGTAGAGACCCAATGGAGTCACGCCGTCGGAGTAGCCGGGAACGAAGACCCACTTGTCGAGGGTGGCGGCGGAGCGCTGGGTGTCGTATACGCAATGCCCAGCCGTGGCGACGAGGTTGCGGTATTGCGACTGCACGGCGGTGCCCGTGCACCAGTGTGGCTGGCCGTCGGCGCCGACGAAGAACACCTTGCCCGAGGTGGTGGGCGTCTTGTCGTTCGCCACACCAGAGGTGGACGGGGGCGAAGGCGGGATAGTGCCGGGCTTGGCATCGGAGGAGACGCCGCCGCCGGGAATGACTATGTCGACGGCGGTCTGGACGTTGTACGGAGTCGCGTTCTTCAGGTTGGCGCCGCCATCGCCGAGCCAGAACGTCGCGACCTCGACAGCGGCCGGTTGAGAAGAGACCAGAAAACCGCTCTTCACGCTGGATGCCTCGGCAGGCGCGGCCACGAGACCGGAGGCCAGCAGCCCGACGGCTAATACAACTAGTGTTCGCTTCATCTCATCATCTCCAGATACGCTCGGGAGCACATGGCGATAATTCGAACAAATTCTCGCCACTGAGAGTAGACGCTACCTGTCCGACTCATGATGATCAACGGGTTTTGTGAGCCGTCTGTAAACCACTGCGAAATGACCAAGTCGAGCGGCGGGCGGGCAGAGCTCCATCAACGTGCACGACCTGCGCTCCCCGGCGGAGTCACCCTGCCGCCTGCGGGCCCCAAGGGCGCGCGGCGGCTGACAGGTTCCACGCAGAAGGACCTGGCGGGGGCGGTACTTGGGCGGATCGTACGGCCTAAAGGCGGTCAGGTCCGGTGGCGGGCGCGGGAGGAGGGCCTGGTGGCCGCCTACGAGCGCCTGGCGGCGTTGCAGAACCGGGTGGCGCTGGCCGAGCGGCAGGACGAGCGGGTGCGGCCCT